>JANOEM010000600.1:0-14974 GCA_031413195.1 Actinomycetes bacterium | reverse complement strand
GTCAAGGACTCGCTGCATGCAACGTGGACGGCGGTGTCATTCGAGAGCGGGTGGTCGACCACGACGAACAGCCAGTGTCGATGCGGTCGAGTCGCTCGCGAGCACCGGAGCAGTGCTTGTCGTGTTCGAGGATGCACATTGGGCGGACGACCTTTCCCTTTCGGTTCTCCGCTCTTTGGTCCGCCGCGCTCCGGACTCCCGGTTCAGCGTCGTTGCGTCGATGCGCCCGTCACCCCGTTCGCCGGTGTTGGATCGGTTGATCGAACTCGTCCGCGATGGATGCGGCCGCACGATCAAGCTCGCTGCGCTCGACGACCTCGACCTCAATGCTCTGGCATCCTCGATCATCGGGGCAGCCCCAGGTTCGGAGCTGCGCGGGCGGCTGCAGTCGACCGCGGGAAATCCCCTGTTCGTTTGCGAGCTCCTGCGATCCCTCGATGACGAGGGTGTGTTGCGGATCGAAGCCGGTATAGCCGAGATCCCCGCATCGGTGATGCCGAGTGGGCTGACCGAGACGCTCGTCCGCCGGTTGTCCTGGCTCCCCGCGGAAACACGCGAAATGCTCAGGCTGGCGAGCTTGCTCGGCACCAACTTCACGTTGGCCGATCTTGCCACGATCACCGGTCGACCGATCATCGATGTCGCCGCGTGGCTTCGCGAGGCATCACTCGCCGGGCTGATCATCGGTGATGGTGACCGTCTCACGTTTCGTCACGATCTGATTCGCGAAGCAATCTACGATCACATGCTCGCGGCGGAGCGGCGTGATCTCCATCGCGCGGCGGCGCAGGCACTTGCAGCTGCCGGAGCGCCAACGCAACAGGTAGCGCGGCAGTTCGCCCGAGGTGCGCTGCCCGGCGACCTCGACGCGGTGATGTGGTTGGAACGCGCCGGTGACGAGACCCTGTCGATCGCCCCGAGCGCGGCGATCGCGCTCTACGAGGAAGCCTTGGCGCTCGCGCCGGGCATGTGGGCCGGCCGCGGTGCGATCCAGGCACGGATGATCGAACCGTTGGCCTGGTGCGGCCGATTCACGCAAGCCGACGAAGTGGCCGCGACGATCCTGGCCTCGTCGCCTGGCGTGGATGTCGAGTTTGCGGCGTTACGCGGCCTCTCGGCCGTGTACGGGAACAGTGGGAACATTGCGGGCTCGATCGACGCAATGCGCAAGGCCATTCTCGTGCCCGGTGCGCCGGCCGAGGAGGTGCAGCGGCAGATCTGCATGACAGCGCAACTCGAAATGCTCACAGGCATCATTACTGCCGACGACGCACGTTGCATCGCGGGTGAGACTCTCGAGCGTGGCCTCGCCTCAGGTGATCTCACGACGCAGTGCCTTGCGCGCCAGTTCCTCGGGGGAATTGATTCAGTCACGGGGTTTGCGATCGAAGCGCGCGGGCATTTGCGGCAAGCAATTGCGTTGCACGAGTCGGGTCGCGTGATGCGGGTGTCCTACCTGATCCCGGACATGTTCTACGCGATGGCACTGCTCGAACTCGATGAGGTAGCGGCGGCAATCGAGGCCTCCGCTGTTGCTCGAAGTCGGTACGAACAACACGGTGCGCTCTCTCAGCTCCCGATGGCGTACATGATCAGTGGGGCAACCGCGTACTACAGCGGTCGTTTCGACGAAGCTGTCGCCGAGGTCGAATCGGGACGTTCGATCGCCGAAGAGACCGGAAACCTCAACTTCGTGCTCTTCTTCGACTCGCTCCTCGCCCGAATTGCGTTACGCCGCGGCGATCCAGGGGCAGCCGAGGGTCATCTCGCCAGTGGCGCGGCCCGGTTGGGTGCCGGTGGCGCAGCTTTCGGTGTCGACTGGTTGTTCGATACGCAGGCCCAATACATGGCTGCGATCGGCGACCGCGAAGGCGCGCTGCTGGTCGCGGAGATGACTTGGTCGCAGACAGAGTTCATCCGCTTCTGGTACGGCCACCGCGAGCGCGGTGTCTTCCTGGTCCGACTCGCGGTTCGACAAGATCGATCCGACCTTGCCGAAGACGTGACTCTGAGCCTCGAGGAAGGCAGCCGACGGTCGCCGGCTCTCAGTGCCGCAGCGTCCGCTCTGCAATGTCGCGGCATCGTCGAACGCGATGCTGACATGTTGCTCGAAGCCACTGCTCTGTTTCGGTCGACGCCGCTGCGCCCGGCGTTGGCCATCTGCTGCGAAGACGCGGCGTCGGTCTTGGCCGAACACCGTCGACTCGACGAGGCGATCGAGCTGCTCGCCGAGGCAGCCCTCATCCATGTCGGCAACGGAGCGGTCGGCGAGACAGCGCGCGTCGATGAGTCGCTGCGAACGCTCGGTGTGAGCCCGAAGCGAGCGCGGGCGATCCGGCCGACGTTCGGATGGGGCTCGTTGACCCCGACCGAGGAGTCGGTGTGCGAGTTGGTCGCACAAGGCCTGACCAACCCCGAAATCGGAACCCGCTTGTTCGTGTCTCGTCGTACGGTCGAAACGCACGTCGCGCATGCGTTTCGCAAGCTCGGCTTCGTCAGCCGTTCACAGCTTGCGGCCGAGTTCAGCCGACGTGGAGCGAGCGGCTGAACCGGCGCAGCCAGGCGTGAAATCGGGTCGTGAAAATCGAGGGGTGCAATTGGCGTAACGTCTCAACTGGGGACGCATCGCTCGCGCTCCACGGAGCAACTTCATCTCGTCAATCTCACGTGTCGAAAGGTTCATCATGGCCGCCGCAGGATCGATTTTGGGAAACGCCGTTCAACGCTTGGAAGACCCCACGTTGTTGACAGGTTCGGGCAAGTACCTCGATGACATGGCGCCGGTCGGCACGCTTCATGTCGCCTTCGTGCGATCGACCCAGGCCTATGCAAACGTCGTTGGTGTCGATGTCTCCGAGGCGCAGTCGATGCCTGGGGTCCGAGCCGTCTATCACGCACGAGGCGACGACCTTGGCATGCCGTCGTTCCAGGGCTTCCCGATGATGCCGACCACGGTCAATCGGCCGATCTTCGCCAACGATGTCGTTCGGTTCGTCGGCGACATCGTCGCTGCGGTCGTGGCCACGTCCAAGGCAGCAGCCAACGACGCGGCCGACACCGTGATCGTCGACTACGAACATCTCCGACCGGTACTCAGCGCTGTTGACGCGCTGAAGCCGGACGCGCCGATCCTGTTCCCGGAACACGGTTCGAACGTCTGCTTCGGAACGGATCACGGCCTCGATGTCGATCCGTTCGAGGGCGCCGACACGATTGCCGAACTGACGATGGTCAGCCAGCGGCTGGCAGGGGCCCCGATGGAGACCAACGGGATGCTCGCCGAACCGGGGGACACGCCGGGCACGATGACCTGCTGGGTCTCGCACCAAGCGCCGCACTCCGCCCACGGGGCGATCGCGGCAATGCTCGGTATGGAGCCGGGCGATCTCCGCGTGATCTGTCCGTGGGTCGGCGGTGGCTTCGGCCCGAAGGCTGCGGTCTACGTCGAGTACCTCGTCGTCGCAGCGGCATGTCGCGCCCTCGGCGCCCCGGTCAAGTGGGCCGAGACGAGATCAGAGGACATGGTCTCGCTCGTCCACGGCAGGGACTACGTGATGACCGCCAAGCTCGGGGTCACCAAGGACGGAAAGTTCACCGGCCTCGAAGGTGACGTCACGGCCAATGCCGGCGCATACCCGGCCATCGGAGCGATTCTGCCGATGCTGACCCAGATGATGGCCGTCGGGGTGTACGACATCGACAAGGTCAAGTTCGCGACGAGGACTGCGGTGACCAACACCACCACGATCGGCGCCTACCGTGGGGCCGGGCGCCCGGAGGCGACTCAGTTGCTCGAGCGTCTGATCGATGTCGCCGCGCATCAGATCGGGATGGACCCCGCCGAAATCCGTCGTCGGAACTTCATCCAACCCGACAAGTTCCCGCTGACCACCAACACCGGTGCCGCCTACGACTCCGGTGACTACGAAAAGGCGCTCGACGCGGTGTTGGCCGCGGCCGGATACGCCGATCTCCGCGCGGAACAAGCGCGGCGACGTGCGAGCAACGCTTCGGTCGCGTTGGGGATCGGCGTTTCCGCCTACGTCGAAGTCACCGCGCCCGTCGGGCTACACATCGAGTTCGGAGCGGTCGAGGTTCACGACGACGGCACCGCCAGCGTGTTCGCCGGTACGAGTGTGCACGGACAGGGCCACCACACGTCGTTCGCGATGTTGGCGACAGAGGTCCTCGGGATCCCGATGGACAAGATCAAGCTGGTCAACTCCGATACCGATCTCGTGCCGCGTGGCTCAGGGACGTTGGGATCCCGGTCGCTGCAGACGGCGGGCTCGGCGATCTACGTGTCATCGCAGGAGGTGCTCGTCCGGGCCAAGCGCATCGCGGCCCACTTACTCGAGGCGGCGCCCGAGGACATCGTCGCCGAGAACGGGGCATTGCATGTCGCAGGTACTCCGGCGAAGTCGATCTCGTGGGCCGAGCTCGCCGTCGCGTCGCGCGATACCGCCCAACTCCCAGAAGGGCTGGACCCCGAGACGCTTCGACACGAACTCGATTTCGACGGCACCGATTCGACATTCCCGTTCGGAGCTCACGTCTCCGTCGTCGAAGTCGACACCGAGACCGGCAAGGTGACGATCCTTCGCCACATCGCCGTCGACGACTGCGGCCGAATCCTGAACCCGATGTTGGTGTCGGGTCAGCAGCACGGCGGGATCGCCCAGGGCGCCGCTCAAGCGCTGTACGAATGGGTGCGTTACGACGAAGACGGCAACCCGGTGACCGCCACCTTCATGGACTACACCGTGCCATCGGCTGTCGAGCTGCCCAGCTTCGAGACGTCGAACACGCAGACCGACAGCCCGCGGAACCCACTTGGCGCGAAGGGCATCGGCGAGTCCGGAACCATTGGGTCGACCCCGGCGATCCACAACGCGGTGGTCGATGCGCTGTCGCACCTCGGCGTCGTTCACATCGACATGCCATGCACCCCCGAGCGGGTGTGGTCAGCCATCCACGCCGTCTGACCATCCACGCCGTCTGACCATCCACGCCGTCTGACCATCCACGCCGTCTGACCATCCGGGTTGCTCGTCTCTCGACCGTGGGACAAACCGCGCCCATGGTCCATTTTCATCGCAGCAGTTGGAACACGCCGCAACCATGGGCTCGGTTTGTCCCGCGCAATCGAGCAGATGGGACCACGATGGAGACGCAGCAGTCGTCACGCCTCACGCCTCGTCGGTGATGATCTCGGCGTCGATGACGTCGAGATCATCGAGGGGCGGCGATTCGCCATCCCCGCGTTCGAGGTAGATGCATTCGCCAGGGCAGCGTTCCGCCGCGTCGATCGCCGCGTGTTCATGGCGGGTCGGTACGACGATGCTCGGATGGGCTGGATCGTCGATCACGACATCACCGTCGCGGATGTAGCCAATGCCGTCCTCGAGCACGATGAACAGATCTGGGCAATGGTCGACGCACAGCCCGGCGCCGGTACAGCAGTCCTGATCGATCCAGACTTTCATCAGAGATCGCTCCGACTCGTACCGGCTCGATCTGCATTCAGGAAGGTGTGGGTGGTGATGGCGGCGTGATCCGGGTCATCCATCCATGGAGCGTGGCCGGCGGCGGGCATCAGCTCGAGTTCGGCGTGAGGGAGCAGATCGGCGAACCGGCGGGCGATTTCGGAACCGCCGTTCGGGTCGAGTTCGCCCCACAGGAACAAGGTCGGCGCGTGGATCGAGGCGAGCAGACTCGAGGACAGGAGAGTTCGCTCGTTGATGCCGTGAATGGGGGACACGAGGCGCGGCGATGCCTTGATGTCGTTGCGCATCGTGTGCGTGTCGCGCAGTAACGCCACGTACCAGTCCAGTGCTTCCTGCGTAAAGCGCCCGGAATCAAGTGCCTGACCGAGGCCGATCTGACGCAACATCATCCGCACAGCCCGTTCATTCGGGGGCACCCTCGCCATCATCCAACCGACCATCGGAGCGCTGCCGAACCTCATCGCGAGCGGGACCTTGGCCATCGGCGCCCCGAAACTCCAGCTGAACTCGACCATCCGATCGATCCGGTCCGGGTGGGCGGCCGCAGCCCGCAGCGCGAAGTAGCCGCCGTACGACGTTGCAGCGACGTGGGCCTTGGCGAGATCGAGGGCGTCGAGCACATCGGGGATCAACGCGTCCGCGTACGCCTCGACACCCTCGATGCCGTTGATCGACAATCCCAGTGGATCACTGAGGCCGCATCCCGGGCGATCGAGCATGATGCATCGGAAGCGGCCGAGCCTTGCGACCAGCGATGCCCAACTCGAGCCACCGTTCATGGCGCCGTGAACGAGGAGCAGAGGTGGACCCTGTCCGACTTCCTGCACACGGACCGTACAGCCGAACCGCGCGAGACGCAGTCGTTGCTCGGTCGGCTCGACATGTACGGATTTCCACATTGCCTGCTCCGCTTGCCGGAACCGTGCCTCGTTGTGCCCCATGTCTGCCCCCAGACGTCGCAAGTGACTTGTCGCGTTGCCTCGTGGAGGAAGTCTTGCACCTTTTCCCTTGACTATCAAGTTTCGATATATCATACTCCGAGTATGTCTCGCCCATCGAAGCCGCTCCCCGCAGCGTCGCTGCACATCGTGCTCGCCCTGCTCGATGGCGAACTCCACGGATACGCGCTCATGCGCCGGGTTGGCGAACTGAGCGACGGCGTGGTGAAGATGGGTCCCGGCACGCTGTACGGCACGCTCAACCGCTTGGTCGAGGACGGCCTCATCGTCGAGACGACCGATCGCATCGAACGCACCGAGAGCGAGCGTCGCCGTTATTACGAACTCAGCCCTGATGGCCGTTCCACCGCGCTTGGCGAACTCGCTCGGCTGCAAAGCCTGGTGCACCGGCTCGCCGGCCCGATTGCGGGTGGGGCTCCGGCATGAACGAGGAACGGCTGGCGGTGCGCATCTACGGAACGCTCGTCGGGCTGTATCCGGGTCGCTTCCGCGACGAGTACGGCGACGACATGGTGCAACTGATGCGCGACCAGTACGACGACGAACCGGCATGGCGGGTCTGCACCCGCGCTGCAGCGGACCTTGCACTGTCCATCCCAACCCAGCACCTGGAGGCACGAATGAATCGCACCCCGAATCACACAGTCCCGTTGCTCTACACGGCAATCGCAACTGCCGGATTGTTGCTCGCAATAGCCGGCGGTACCAACCTCACGATGCTCATTGTCGGCCTTTGTGTTGCGGTCGGAGCCGGTGCGATGGCGGTCGTCGCCTGGCGACGGGCCGGACCTGTCGGCGCCAAGATCCACACCCAGAGTTGGTGGAAGTTCGTGCTCGCGGGCCCGTGCATCGTCGCCTCGGTGATCGTCGCCGCTGGACTCGGTGTCGAGGCTTGGTTCCTGGGTCTTCTGCTGGTCCTGGGTGCCGTTGTCATCACAGGTTTCGGGCTTTTGCTCGGTCTCGTTCGCCTGACGGGTCAACCTCAGCGGCGATAGTGCTCGTGCGCCTAACGATAGGTCGGCGGTTCCCAGTTCGGGATCAGCTCGCCGATCGACGCGTTCGCGCCTTGCATCACAGCCGTGATGAGCCGAGATCTCGGAGTTGTTCGGCGAGCACTTCCGGGATGACGGGGTTGAAGAACTCGTTGCATGCGACCTCGGCTGCGGCGATGAAACGCGCGACTCCGTTGCTCCGCCATGGCGACACGATCTCGATGTTGAGCCACGCCTGCGGCCACTCGCCACCGTCGAAAGGGCCTTGGTTGAACCACATCATGTACGGCAGGGGACGGTCGTACAGCGCGTCGAAGCGCCCGAATACGTCGACCAACATCGCGGCCAGGTCGTTGCGGCCGGCGTCGTCGAGTCGGGTCAGATCGGCGATCTGGCTGGTCGGTGACAGATTGAGCGCGATGGGGTAGGTACTTGCAATCGGCACGATCGCTTGCCAGGATCCGTGTGTCGTCACGAGTCGTTCGCCGGGACTGCCGTCCGGTTCCCACTTCGCCTCGAGCAGTCGCAGCGGTCGCTCCGGGATGTGGTCGTAGGCGTAGATCTGGCCATGCGGATGAGCGATCGTCGCGCCGACCTCAGGCCCGCGGTTCTCGAACACGAGGACGAAATCGACGTCGTCGCGTGTACCCAGTTCGGCGGTTCGGTCGGCCCACAGATCGATCACCTTGCGCGCTCCTTCTATACCGAGCGATGCAAAGGTGGCGTCGTGGTGGGACGTGTACAGCACGACTTCGCAGCGGTCGCCCTGCATCGCCGGCCAACGGTTGCGGAACCAACGAACGTCGTAGGGGTCAGGCGCTTCGAGACCGCCAGGGCAGAAGGGGCAACCTTTCGCCGGGAGGTTCGGCCGCGCCTGGCGAGTCCCCACGACGTGCACGACCGTGCCGAGATGGGGATCGACGCGTCGATCAGGCGGTTCGTTCATCGTCGTCCCGCAGAGGTGCTCCGGTTGTCGCGTCGAAGAAGTGCACGTGAGCCGTCTTGATCGCAAGGCGGACGATCTGACCCATCCGGACGATGTGGAAGCCTTCGACCCGAGCGATGATTTTGGTGGTCGATGCGTTGGCGTCGGCGTCCTCGTTCACGGGCTGCCCGTCGAGAGCAACCGGGGGGACATCGACCGTCGCGTGGACGTGGACTTCGGAACCCATCGACTCGGACACGACGCTCTTGATCTCGATGGTCTGTGCCGGGTCAGACGTGTCCTCGGCCATCGCGAAGTGCTCGGGCCTGATCCCGATCACGACATCGCGCCCGACGTAGTCAGGCACCTTCGAGTACTTGTCGATTGCTGCTTGATCGATGGTGATCGTGTGTTCGGCAAACGTGGCGGTGATGCGCCCGTTCACGGAATCGATCCGGGCCGGGAGCAGGTTCATCGCGGGACTCCCGATGAATGCTGCGACGAACAGGTTCGCAGGCCGAAGGTACAACTCCTGCGGCGGGGCGACCTGTTGGAGCAGGCCCTTGCGCATGACTGCGACTCGATGTCCCATGGTCATCGCCTCGACTTGGTCGTGGGTGACGTAGACCATCGTCGTGCCGAGCCGAGCTTGCAGTTCGATGATCTCGGACCGCATCTGGACGCGCAGTTTGGCATCGAGGTTTGACAGTGGTTCGTCCATCAAGAACACCTGGGGTGAGCGCACGATTGCCCGGCCCATCGCAACACGTTGTCGCTGCCCGCCCGACAAGGCCTTGGGAAGGCGATCGACATACTCGGTCAGGCCGAGCAGCTCGGCCGCCTCGTCAGTACGGCGCTTGATCTCGTCCTTGCTGACCCTGGCAACCGTGAGCGCGAATCCGATGTTCTCGCGGACAGTCATGTGCGGGTACAGGGCGTAGTTCTGGAACACCATCGCGATGTCGCGGTCTCCCGGCGGAATGTCGTTGACGACGGTGTCCCCGATCTGGAGCGTGCCACCGCTGATCTCTTCGAGGCCGGCGATCATCCGCAGCGCAGTGGACTTCCCGCAGCCAGAAGGTCCGACCAGGACCATGAACTCGCCATCGGCGATGTTCAACGTCAGGTCGTCGACAGCCTTCGGGCCGTCCTTGTAGCTCTTGGTGACACCTGTGAACGAAACTGCTGACACGGCGACTCCTTACTTCAGTCCGCTCGAAGCGGAGTTCTCGACGAAATAGCGCTGCGCGAACAAGAACACAGCAATGGGTGGTGTCATCGCGATGACGGCGCCGGCGAAGACGAGATTGGTGTCGGTGCTGGATCTCCCGCCCAGGGTGGACAGCGACAGGGACAACACGAAGCTGTCCGGGTTGCCCGAGTTGATGATCACCAACGGCCAGAAGAACGAGTTCCACGCATACAGGAACCCGAAGGTCGCAAGTGTCGCGATCGCGGGTCGCGCCAACGGCACCATCACCTGCCACAGGATCCGCCATCGGCTCGCGCCATCCAACAGTGCGGCCTCCTCGATCTCCTTCGGCACGCCGACGAAGAACTGGCGCATCAAGAACGTGCCGTAGGCAGTGAACGTGAACGGCACGATCAGTGCGACCAGGTTGTCACGCCAGTTGAGCTGCAACATCAGTTGGAACAGCGGAATGATCAACACGACGAACGGGATCATCACCGATCCGAGATAGAGCATGAACAGCGCCGAGCGACCCGTGAAGTCGATCCGCGCGAACGCGTAACCACCGAGGATCGAGGTCAGGATCTGACCGAGCACGACGATGATCGTGACCAGCAGCGTGTTCGTCAACGATCGGCCGATCTTCTTCTCGGTGACGACCTCGCTGAAGTTCTCGAATCGTGGCCCGAACTCCTGCTTCGCGACTGCACTGTTGACCAGGCTCGGCACCTGCAGGGCAGCATTGTCCAAGGACTGGAACAGGCCGCCGACGGTCAGCCGAGAACGGTACGCGAGGATCGTCTCGCCGTCGACAACGATCGCGAAGATGTCCTCTTCTTCGCCGTCGATGTTCGTGGTGTCGCCGGTCTTGTCGCCTTGATCTGCGGCAAGAACAACCACCCGGGTCGGATCATCCAACGCTGTGAACTCGGCCAGTGGGGTATCGTCGTCGACAAGCGCAAACGAACCGTCGAATCCGGGCAGCGTGTACACCGGCAGATTCTCGCCGGTCAGGCCGACGTCGCTCGCCGGCACCGTCGTTGCCTTCTTCGGGATCAACGATGGGGGATAGGTGAAGATGTCGGTGTTGCGCTTGACCGAGGTCGAGACGGCAACGACGAAGGGAAAGATGACGACGAGTGCAACGGCGACCAAAATTCCGTAGGTGAGAATCCGGACCATCGTTGCCCGGGGTCCCTTGCGGCGAACGCTCACGACACACCTCCTGAGGTTGCTTCGTCACGTTGCTGGCGGAACTGGAAGAACGTGAAGCCGAATATGACCAGGAACAGAATCCAGGCGAGCGCAGATGCGTAGCCTTGACTGTTGCTCTGGAACGCTTCCTCGTACAACGCCAGCACAGGGGTGGTCGTTGCGTTGTCGGGACCGCCTGGCTCTGGCGTCGAAAGGATCCAGACGATGTCGAACAACTGCAGCGCAAGGATCGACGTCGTGACCAACACGTAGAACGTCGTGTTGCGCAGTTGCGGCACCGTGATCCGGCGGAAGATCTGCCAGGTCGAGGCGCCGTCGATCTCGGCAGCCTCGTACAACTCCTTTGGGATGCTTTGGTGACCGGCGAGGTAGAGCACGGTGTTGAATCCGAAGCTCATCCAGGCGAAGACGACCACCATTGCCAGCAGGGCCGTGCTGTCGCTGCTCAGCCAGGGGTGGCCCTCGGCGGGTGGTTCGAGGAACGGCATGATCTCCGCGAAACGTTTGATCAGGTAGTTGATCCAGCCGACCGTGCTCTGGAACAACTGGCCCCAGATGATCGCCACGCCGATCACGCCCGCTACCGATGGCACGAAGTAGATCGCGCGGAACACGCGCATCCCGCGGAGCTTCGACGCAAGAATGCTCGAGAGACCTAGGGCTGGCAGGACAGCTGCCGGTACGGCCAGGATGAGGAAGATGAAGATGTTGCGCATCGCGGTCCAGAACTCGACGTCGCGTGCACCCACCACCCAGTGCTGGCCGAACCAGTCGAGGTGCATCAGCACCTGATACCCGGACTTGAGCACCTCTGTGCCGGCGTTGCCGTTGTCGGCACTGGAGAAGTCGAGCGACAGGGCCCGCACGTAGTTGTCGAGGCCGACGAAGTCACGGCCGGTTCCCGTGGTCTTCCAGTCGAAGAAGCTGACGACGAGCGAGAACAGCAGTGGGCCGGCGAAGAAGAACGTGAATCCGATCAGGTTCGGCGAAAGGAACGCAAGGCCACTGAGTGCTGCTTCCTCTCCGGCGGTGGTGCCGAAGTGGCGGGCAATTCGCCGCGCCCACATGAACTTGCATGCAGCCGCCGAGCAGATGGTGACGGCCAACACTGCGAGTGTCAGCGGTCGAAACAGGCGGTCCAGGCCGGTGCTGATCGCCCCACTCGGTTCGGTCTTGATCACGAACCAGACCGATGCAACGGCGACGAGGCCCCAACCGGCCTTGCGCAGTCCTTGCGGGCCGGCGGCGGTCGGCCGGACCGACAGCAGTTGACCGGCGATCAGGACCCAGACGAGGCCGACGACGATGAACAGGAAGGGGACGAATGCCTTGTTGAATCCTTCACCGAACGATCCGATCGCGGTGAAGAACCCGAGTTGGTGCAGCGTGGCAGCAGCCGCGACAACGAACACGAGGTAGTTGACCGCCAGCGACACTGAGCGCGCCCGCCGGATCACGCGATGAACACCGATCACCGCCGCGATGTTTGCGACGAATGCCCCAAGGCTGAACACCTTCACGAACAGACCGATCGCTACCGGCAGCTCGTCGTTGCCGTCGCGATTGGCCAACCCCACGCTGATCAGCGCCGCGAGTGCTCCGATGACGTGCCAGAGCGACACAAGCCGCAAACCTGGCTCGATTCCAAGCCGATGCTGGCCAGGTGCAAGACGTGTGAAGCCTGCCATGGTCCCCTCCCCTGTGAGATTTCGAGTCGCAGTGCAATGACGCGCCACGACCGTGAAAAAACTCTCCGACGAACCGACCCGGGACCAGGTTCCCCCGGCCCCGAGTCAGCTCATCAGGGAGAATGTCAGCCGGTGAAGGCCGGCTCGGTTTCGCTGCAGATCTTGGCCTGGTAGTCCTCGATCGTGCGCTCGCCCGTGATCACTGCGGTCACTGCTGCGCCCATGATCTCGTCGTACTTCGGCCAATCGCCGGTCCACAACGGACCTTCAGCGGTGGGCGAGTCGGCGAGGCCATCGATGAACGCCTGGTTGTTCTCCGGCGGGGTGAAGCCGAGGAATGCTTCGATCGCGGCGTCGCTCTTGCGGCTCGGGATGTTGGCGCCCAGCTCGCTGATGCTTGCCTGGGTCTCGGCAGTTGTCAGCGCCTGAACGAGTTCCCACGCTTCTTGCGGGTGCTCGGTTGCGGCGTTGACGACGTATGCGCCCCAGAACAGCCAGTTGCCCTGTGTGCCACCGGGACCGACGGGCAGTTGCACGACGTCCCAGTTGAATGGCGCGTCTGCGCGTGCGCCGGGGGTTGCCCAACGACCGTTGACGAACATGCCGACGGTTCCGGCCTTCCACGGTGCTTCGCCGTCTTCGCCGAACGGAACGGCGAGGTCGGCGTCGTAGATCGCCTTGGCCTGGGTCAGGCCGGCAATCGACTCGTCACTGTCCAAAGCGCAAGCGGTGCGGTCCTCGTTGAAGAATCCGCCACCGGCCGCGTTCATGAACAAGCCGTAGTTCGCCCACCAGCTGCTCATCGCAAAGCCCTTGTTGGCATCACCGAGGGCGCTGACCTTGGTTGCGACATCCTCGAACGCAGCCCAATCCCATTCACCGGCTGCTGCCAGGGCCCGCGGATCATCCGCGCCGGCTTCGGCGATCAGGTCGTTGTTGAGGTAGAGCGCGAAGGTGGACACGTCGCGGGGAAGGCCCCACAGGCTGTCTCCCGGAGCGCCTGCAGCGGGATCGAAGGTCAAGTGGTACATCGGCTCGGGGTAGAACTCGCTGGTGTCGAACCCGTCGGCCGTTGCCAGCGGGCCGAGGTCAAGCAGCAACCCTTCCTTCTGGAAACGGGCGATGTCGGTCCCCGGGATCCAGAATACGTCCGGGGCCGTGCCGGTACCGATCTCGGTGATCAGTTGGTCCTGGTAATTGGAGGTTTCGCTGGTGCCGGACTCGTACTTCAACGACACACCGTCGCCATTGGCGGCGTCGATCGTCTCGCTGACGCCGTTGTATACGGCGGCCTCGGCGTCGTTGTCCGGGCGCGTGCGCCAGCGGATCTCGACGCCGTCACCCGCTGGTGCATCGGTGGCTGCTGGTGCATCGGTGGCTGCCGGTGCCTCGGTTGCCGCGGTAGTTGTTTCTGCTGGCGATGCCTTCTCGTCGTCGCTTCCGCAGGCTGCTGCGAAGAGCGACAATCCAACGGCGATGCCGACCCATGTGCGCTTGTGCATTTGGGTTGTTCCTCCCTGTGTTCGAGGTTGCAGTGCTGCAACCGTTTCCCCCTCAGCTCGCAGGTGCGGGCCAGGCCTTGATTCGGACCGGAGTCCAAGTTCTCGTGTTTGTGTCTTGTCGGCGGTCCTCAACAGACGATGACGTCGATTCCGCGTTCTCGAAACGCATTGACCATGCCCGTATCGGCACGTGAGTCGGTGATGAGCACGTCGATCGACTGCAGATCGCAGACCGGTGCCAGCGTGCGTACGCCGAGCTTGCTGGAATCGGCGAGTACGACGCACCGCTGACCGGAGGCGAGCATCGCCCGCTTGACCTCGGCCTCGGGCAGGTTGATGTTGGTCACGCCGCTTTCCACGTCCACGCCGTTGCATCCGATGAACACGGTGGAGACCTGGAGGTCGCGCAGCATCGTTCCTGCCAACGGGTTGACCAACGAGTGCTGCTTCGGTCGCAACGTTCCGCCAGTGACGATGACGTTGAACCGCGGATGAGCGGATTCCAACTCCAACGCAATGGTGATGCCGTTGGTGAACACCGTCAGATCGGTCAGGTCGGTGCGGCGGGTGAGGGCCCGGCTCAATGCGGCCGTGGTGGTGCCGACATCGATGATCAGCGACTCACCGTTCGACACCATCTGAGCGGCTTCCTTTGCAATTCTTTCCTTCTCGTCGGCCCGGACAGCGGCAACCTCTTCAAAGGATCGCTCGATGGTTGTCCGCCGCTTTGGCATCGCTCCACCGTGCACGCGTTGGACCAGTCCCCGGCTTTCCAGTGCATCCAGATCACTGCGGGCCGTGACGGTGCTGACTGCAAAGCGTTCCGACAATTCGCGAACCCGGACGAAACCGCGCTGCTCCAACATCTGATACGCCAACTGTTGACGCATCTCAGCGGGGAGGGTTTCGTCTCCTACTTGCGGTTCACTTGCTAACACTTTCGATATTCTTCATCTGTCTTGCACCAGTTGTCAACACAATGTTCACATTTCTG
>JANOEM010000599.1:0-1502 GCA_031413195.1 Actinomycetes bacterium | reverse complement strand
GGTATTTTGCTACATTGGATCATTGCTGTATTAATGGTGGGTCTCATCGGTTTAGGCTGGTATATAACCACCATTAATTACTATCATCCTTATTATCATACGCTTTTTCTCATACACAAATCTTTTGGCACCCCCTTGTCGAAACGCCGACTCTGCCGACGCTCTGGTGATCCGATATTCCCTTACTTCCCCACATCGATCGCCTCTCCCCAGAGACGATCGGGTGACTGTACCCCACCCGAGAAATGGTTGCCGAGCGGCTAGACCTCAACTGACCGCGTCCGGCGACCGAGCCCACATCAGGTTCGCATCGAAGCTCAACGTGTAGTCCGGGACGAACTCGATGATCACCCGGTGTGGCGAGTCGAGGAACGTCTGGAACGACTGAGCCGCCTTGTCGTCGTCTGGCCGAAGCGCGTGCGAGAACTCCGGGTAGAACCAATCCTTGGTCTCTCTGTCGTCGTGCACGGTGCACGTCCCCTTGTACGTGACGGTCTTGCCGCCGCCCATGCGCCCACCCGTGCTGTTGATGCACAGCGAGGCGCGTGGGAATCGACGGATCGCTGAGATGCGGGCCCGTCGCTCGGCTGCGGTCAGCCAGAACTTGCCATCCTTGGGCAGGTACGACATGACGACCCCGAAAGCTTCACCCGCGGTGTTGGTCCACATGAACACACACTCGCGTTGGGTCTCGACGAGCCGCTTCTCCAACTCCGGAGACAGCGCGCACTCGGTCAGATCCTCATAGTCATCGGCCATTCACGAACCGTAACACGCGCTGCCCAATAAATCTACCCTCGGTAAGTTATTGCGTGAATTTGTGCTCCGGAAGTGCGACATCAGCCGTCCAATCCCATCTCCACACCGACGTCGAGATCATCGACGGCAGCAAAGGTGCGCCGAACCAAGGCGTCGAACAGGGCGGCTCCACGGTCGTTGGCCGGGTCGATCGTGAGCAGGCTGGCCCCGAACGAAACGGCATAGAACAGCAGGCCCTCGATGTAGCCGCGGCGCACGGTCTGCAGCGTCACGGCATCGGCCGGCACGCCCGCGGCGTGCAACCCCGTGACGTATCGATCGATAAGTGCATCCTCGTGGGCGCGGCGCATCTCGACGGTCAGGTTGTTCGCGCAGAAGTAGACGAGATCGGCCTGGCCGGGCGCGCGCATGCTCATCTGCCAATCGATCACTGCGACCGAACCGTCGTCGACGAAGAACAAGTTGTCGAGCCGGAAGTCGCCGTGGGTGATCGTGGCCGGCTCATCGAGGTGACCGGCGATCCAGGCGGGAATGCCCTCGACGAACCGCTCGCACCAACGCAGGCAACGGGCCGGCAATTCAGCACCGAAGCGTTCGAGGAAGATCGGCCACCCGATCTCGAATGTGGGCGCGAGGGTGAGGATCGACGGATCGGTGAGGTCGGGCATCCAGGTCAGCGACGGCAGCATCGGGTGCTCGAACCACGCCGCATGGTGACGGGCCAGTACGTCGATGGCTCGCTG
>JANOEM010000598.1:0-4124 GCA_031413195.1 Actinomycetes bacterium | reverse complement strand
CGTTGTCGGTCTGGTGATCACCCGCAGAGGCGGCCCATGGCACGATGATGGCGGGCATCCCGGTTGTCGAGAGTTCGGCGATGGTGCTCGCTCCGGCTCTCGTGATCATCAGATCTGCCGCCGCATACACCTCCACCATTTGGTCCTCGTAGCCGATCACGCCGTACATGATGCCGCGTTCACCCGATCGTTCAGCGGCAGCCGTGCCGAGAAACCGGTCGCCGACGACGTGTCGAACGGCGATGTCCCGACGATCGGCGAGGTCTTCGATGAGCTTGACGACCGCGTCGTTGAGCACCTTGGATCCGAGTGATCCGCCGAAGATCGCAATCACGAAACGATCCTCGGGGATCGCGAGCGCTGCGCGCGCCGCGCAGCGTCGCGCACCGCGATCGAGGGTGATCAGATCCTGGCGAACGGGCGCACCGGTGTACCGGGCCCGGGGAAGCCGCGAACCCGGGAAGGCAACGGCGCTGACCGATGCAAATCGAGCACTCACCCTGCTGGCCAGTCCCGGGATTCGGTCGTAGCTGACAACGACGATCGGGATTCGTCGCAACCTTGCGGCAAACGTTGCGGGAAAACTGGCATACCCACCAACGGAAACGACAACGGCCGGTCGAAGCCTCTTCAACAGACCTCGTGCAGCCACCACAGCACCGATCAGCTTGAACGGAAAGACGAGGTTCGAGACCGTGAATCGACGCTGCAGGCCGACCACATCGAGATAGTGCGCCGCGTAGTCGGTTCTCGGGAGCAGTCGTGTCTCGATCCCTCGCTTGGCGCCGACGTACACGATCTCGTCGGGGCGATGGCCGTTGGCCACCAGTCCATCGGCGATGGCGAGTGCCGGGAGTACATGACCCGAGGTCCCGCCGCCGGTGACGACGGCGAATGCATCACCGGACATGACGAGCGACGTTGAGCAGCAGGCCTGCCGCCGTCATGCAGACGAACAGCGAGCTACCTCCCGACGACACGAATGGAAGGGTCAAGCCGGTCACCGGCATCACGCCGCTCACTCCCCCGACGTTGATCACTGCCTGGACAGCGAGCCAGGCAACGATGCCCCCGGCGAGAAGGGTGCCGAACCGGTCACGCGCGGCCAGGGCCACCTGCACGCCGCCGTAGGTCAACACCATGAACCCGCCGATCACTGCGACGACACCGATCAAGCCGAGTTCCTCGCCGATCACTGCGAAAATGAAGTCGCTGTGGGCCAGCGGCAGGTATCCCCACTTCGAAGGCCCGCTTCCGACACCTGTGCCGCTCACACCACCGGTGGCCATACCGATCATTGCCTGATACACCTGGTAACTGAGGTAGTCCTTGTGCGCGGTGATGTCGAGAAACGCCGTGAAGCGATTGAATCGGCGCTGACTGGTGAAGACGAAACCGAGGGTGCCGACGACACCAGCGGCTGTCATCAACGCCATTGGCACGAGTGGAGTTCCGGCGATGAACGCAACCGCGAACACGATCGCCGCGAGCACGATCGCCGAACCGAGGTCGCCTTGAACCATGCACAGCGCTCCACCCGCTGCGGCGATGTACATCACCGGCTTGACCGTGCGGCGGAGGTCGGCCATCTCGGTCTCGCGCCTGGCGAGCAGATCGGCGCAATAGAGCAGCATCGCCAGCTTCAAGAACTCCGATGGCTGGAACCCGAGCGGGCCGATGTACACCCACGCTCGTGCATCGTTGACCGAAGCGCCGATCCCGGGGACGAATGGAAGCAGCATCATGGCCATTGCGCCGGCGAGGATGTACGGGGCGAGGCGCCTCCACCGGTGGTACGGGATTCGCGCCGTCGTGATCAGGGCGACCGCCCCGAATCCGGCCCACAGCAACTGACGGTTGAAGATCCGCCACGGTGAGTTCCCACGATGCAACGAGGTGATCGCCGAAGCCGAGAACACCATCACCAGGCCCAGCATGATCAGTACCGTCACGACGAGCGCAATGACGTAAAAGGCCGAAGGCGGCGGTCCGAGCGGGCGGGTGTCGGCCCGCCGAGACGGGTGCCCTCGCTTCGACGAGGTTCGCTCGAGCGCCTGGCGGCGCCGGTCCCCGATCAACGTGGTGCCAGAACTCATCGCGATCCCCCCGTGTGTGCTTGCGTGGCCGACGATCCGAGTAGATCGGCGACCCGCTCCCGAAAATCGTCGCCCCGCGCTGGATAACCGCCATCGGGATACCAATCGAAACTCGCGCACGCCGGCGACAACACGACTGCATCACCCGCCACTGCCAGGTCGGCAGCGAGTGCGACGGCCTCGGCCATCGAAGTTGCGCGTACGACTGGGCACGAACCCTGAAAGATGCCTGCGATCACATCGGCGGCCTCGCCGATCGCCACGACCCCCCGCATCCGACCCTGTTCCGAACCGAGTTCGCTCAGATCGAGCCCCTTGTTTCGGCCGCCCGCGATCAGCACCAACGAATCGAACGCCCGGATCGCGGTGATGGCCGCGTGCGGAGTTGTGGCTTTGGAGTCGTTGAACCACCGAACACCGCCCCCTTCGCCGACAGCTTCGAGTCGGTGCGGCGGTCCGACAAAGGTCCGCAGCGCACGAGCGATGGCATCCGTGTCGGCACGACCACTCTGTTGCGCCAGGGCTGCGGCAGCGAGCGCGTTCGAGATGTCGTGGGGAAGGGCTCGACGCATCTCGCCGACCGCGCAGATCGGGCCGCTCGGGCTCATCAAGGTCGGGCTCATCAAGGTCGGGCTCATCTGGGTCGGGCCGGAGCCCGGCACGACCGCACAGTGGTAGTCGCCCTGTTCGAGCCCGAAGGTGATCTGCCGCCCGGGCGCTCGACGGAGTTCGGCCATGACGATCGGATCATCGGCGAAGCCGATTGCCGTGTCGTCCTCGTGCTGATACATCCAGATCCGTGACTTGGCACTGATGTAACTGGCGAGGTCTCGATGCCAGTTGAGGTGGTCCGGCGCAAGGTTCAGCCACACTGCGGCGTCGGGCCGGAAGCAGGTGGTCCAACTGAGCCGGAAGCTGGAGCACTCGACGACGAACACATCGATCGAGTCATCATCCAGGGCTTCGACCAAAGGCACCTCGGTGTTTCCGACCGCTGCCGCGCGCGAGCCGTGTGCCTGGATCATCGCCGCGGCGAGCAGGGTGGTCGTCGTCTTGCCGTCGGTGCCCGTGATCGCCAGCATCGGGCGAGGACCACCAGGACGCTGCTGCTCCCATTCGTAGGCAAGGTCGATCTCCGTACGGAGAGGACGGTCGCGGAGTAGAGCCGCTATAACGACGGGGTGGGTCTCGGGGACGCCCGGTGCCGGAGCAACCAGGTCTGACCACCGCACGAGTTCGTCGATCCGGTCAGGACCCGGCCGGTCGATCAACTCGACACCGATCTCTTCGGCGGCGGCGCGCTTGTCGTCGCTGACCTGGTCGTCGGCAACTGTCAATTCGTATCCTCGCTCGACCAGCGAGCGGGCCAACGCCTTGCCGGCGATCGCGAGTCCATAGACGAGCGCGCGGGTCATCCGCCGCTCACCTGTTTGCTGAAGTCTGCGATGAACAACGCGAGTGCACTGGCCACACAGATACCCGAGATCAGCCAGAAGCGGATGATCACCGTCGTCTCCGGCCATCCAACGAGTTCGAAGTGATGATGGATCGGTGACATCCGGAACAGCCGCTTCTTGCGACCGCTCGCTTTGAACACGATCATCTGGACTGCCACGCTGCCGGCTTCCATCACGTTGATTCCGCAGATCAAGATCAACAACAGATGGGTGTTCAGCGTCAGCGCGAGCAGAGACAACGCAGTACCGAGCGCGAGGGCGCCGACGTCGCCCATGAAGATTCGCGCAGGGGCTGCGTTGAACCACAGGAAGCCGCCACACGCGCCGGCGAACGCTGCTGCGAGCACGGCGAGATCGAGAGGGTTGACCACGTCTCCGTAGATCTCCGGATAGCGCAGGGCGACATACCCAATGATCGTGAACGCGAGAAATCCCATCAGCGCAGATCCTCCGGCCAGTCCGTCGAGACCGTCGGTGACGTTGACCGCATTGCTGGTCGCCCAGATCATCATCCCCGCCCAGAGCACCCACACGTACCAGGGAACGTGCAACCCGGGGAGATCGGCTCGGG
>JANOEM010000597.1:0-4588 GCA_031413195.1 Actinomycetes bacterium | reverse complement strand
GGCGTGGGTGTCGAAGTGCTTCAGCGCCATGGGCCAACACTATTCACCGCGTCCAGCGACGTGCCATCGCTGGACATGTGGCATGGCCGGCGCGAAACTCACGGGTATGACGCAGCTGTCCGAGATCGACGCTGGTCAGGTGGCCACCTTCTGGCAACGGGCGATCGTCGCAGGTGCCTTGTCGGCTGGCACACCGCCGGCTGCCGCAGAGCCGTTCGGCGATTCGGTCGAACTGGCCGACGAGCTGATCGAACTCGTGGTCAGCGGTCCGAAGCGAGCCACTGCCGGCGCCTACGACGAGTACATCGCAGAGGGTGCACCACTGCCTCAGGTAGGAGGCCTGTCGGTCGCGACCGATGGGGCAGGCCGGCCGCGCGCCATTCTGCGCACTACCGAGGTGCGCGTCGGCCCGCTGTCGTCGGTCGACGACGCATTCGCCTGGGACGAAGGAGAGGGCGATCGCACACGCGCCTGGTGGCTCGCCGCGCACCAGGGGTTCTTTCAGCGGTTCCTACCGGCCGCCGGCCTGTGTTATGACGACGAGATGCCGACCGTGTTCGAGCGGTTCGAGGTCATCTACTCCGAGCCGTGAACGGACCACGGCTCGACGACGGCGGAGTTGCACCTGTCCGCCGAACTCCGCCGAGCTCCGTCGAACGGATTGACCGGTGGTCGCCGAACTGAATGCCTCAATCGCACAGAAACGTTCGGTTGAGACATTCAGATTGCGGTTGTCGACGTCACGATGCTGAACCCTTGGAGCCAACTATCTCGCTCAGGACCTAGGCCGGGGGTTGCGCCCAGTACTCGGTCATCCGTCGAACCGCCTCCTCGAGCGTGAGCCCCGCGACCTCTTCGTTCGTCAGCTGCAGCGTGTGGACCAGTTGGTATGCGAGGTTGGCAGGGAGAACCACCGCGTCGGGCCTTTCGGTCGCCGGCGTTCGGTTGGGAGGGTTCTTGTTGTCCACACACTTCCAGAAATCGTCGGCAGTGACGTGGAGTTGGTCGTCGAGGATGTGCGACCACATCCTCTTGCCGTACATGTCGGTGTTCGCCGGGCGTGAGATGCGAGTCCGAAAGATGCGTCCGTCGCTGAGTGGAAGCTCGTAGGTGATGTGGTGCGATGTCGGCTTGCCTCTCGCGTTGCGAACCTCGGTCCATCCTTCGATCTCGCAGAACCGCTGATGCTCACGCCGGCTTGCGGCGCGGTCCGTCACCTTGCAACCGACATCTCGTCGTGGAGGAGCCAGCTCTTGAGTTGCGCGTCGTCGCTCAGTTCGGTGAGTGCGACGAGCGCCCAGTTGCCGCGATGGTTCGGGGCGTCGAGGAGCCGCTCGTTCCAGTCAGCCGCGTACTCACGCAGCGCCTCGATCAGATCCTCGAGTGCGCCGTCGAGATCATCGCCCTCGCCTGACATCGGCAGCCCTGGAAGAAACGCACACCATCCACCGCCCTCGGCCGCGACGACCGCACCGGATGGACGCAGTGCCGCAAGGTGCTCGCGAAGGACGTCAGCGTCAACCACCGCAAAGCGCTCACGTTCCCGGTCGACGGTCGTGACGCGGCCGGTGTGAGCGGTGTCAAGGAGATCGCGGAGGTTGGTTCGTGCCGCCGTGTACGAACCGAAATGTCGTGTCGTCATGCATGTCACCGTACCAGCATCGATCAGTACGTTAAGTACTGGACGTACTTGTTTTACCGACGTCCGAGTCACGGCATGAATCCAGCTCCGGCGACCGTGACCTGCCGATCGCACCATTCCGAAGCCATCATCTCGGCCATGGTCTCCGGGTCGTCGGTCGTGGCCAGTACCCGAGTGCCGGTATCGGTCTCTCCGATCACGATCCCTTGGATCGGCGCTCCGCGATCGCACGCAACTGTGTAGGTCACGACTCGGGCCGGCCCGACGTGATCGGGATCGAATGGTGCCACTTTCGTCTTGTGTGCGGCCGCGGCCGTGATGTCGATCGATCGATAGCGACCATCAGGTGGCCGGCACGACCACAACGAGGCCCCGAACTTGGTCAACATCCCGCTGATGTTGGTGACCAGACCGCGCGAGCCTGGATCGGAGCGCAGGATCCGAGTCATCGCGACGAGCGCTTGCAGCGTGAAATTGTTGAGTGGTCCGCCGGAGAAGGTCATCCCACCGGTGACGGTCAATTCACGTGAAAGGTCGACCCCGAGCTCTGCCGCCTGAACCCTGACGGCCGCAGGAAAGCAGCTGTACAGGTCGAGATGCTCGACATCGGCAGCGGTCACCCGGCAGTGTTCTTCCAGTGTGGAACCGAAGACGGCGATGGCCGGGGACCGGTGGATGTCGGCCCGCAGGGTGAGCGGAACCATCAGGTTCGACTCGACTCCGAGATGGGCGAAGACCCACTTGTCACGGGCGATCCCGAGCCGTTCGGCCTCCGCTGCACTGCACACGATCAACCCGGCGGCCTGGTCGACGTTCCACTGCGAGCAATGAAGCTTGGTGTACGGCCACGCGAGCATCGGGTTGGAGGGCGGTGGGTCGAGCAAGGTGTCGGGCTCGACGATCGATCGTGACCATGCATCCGGGTTTGCGGCTGCGACCTTGCTGAATCGACTCTGCAACGCGGCGAGAAGGGTGCGATGTTCCGTGGGTGTCAAACCCTGCGAGTGGCGCAGGGCGGTGTCGATCATCGCGTACTGGCGGGCAGGCACCGGCAGGCCGCGATTGATCTCCTCGGTCGTGATGATCTCGTCTGCCGGGACGAGACGTTCGTCCGGCGCGCCGGAGGTTTGAGTATCCGTCAACGTCTGGCCGGTGATTTGGGCGCGCAAGGACCGGAACTTGGCCTCGCCGCCGGCGATCAGCACGATCGTGGCCTCGCCGGATGCGACCATCGCACACGCTCTGCTGACCAGCGTCTGCTGCAGGACCCCGATATTGGCGACCACGCTGTGGAGCGTGCGGTTCCACGGAGCCATGACAGCAGCGGGGTTGGCAGAGCTCCACATCCCTTGAGGCATGAGCAGGGTCGACGCAGTGTCGAGCAATGCCCGCGATCCTGCATCGTCTGCGGCGGCTTCGAGGGCGGAACGAATCAGAACGAGCGGCTCCGCAGCGAGCGATGGATCATCGAAACGCTGCTGGACCGCCCCGACACCGACGATGACGGGAGCGTTCGGCTCAGCGATCACCGCGCGCGCCGGTCATGATGTCAATCGAGAACTGCCGAGGCGGGAGCCGAGGTGAGAGAACGAACAAGGAGCTCAGCATGGCCCAAGTCGAGGTCGCCGTCGAAGGCGCAGTGATGATCGTGACGCTGAATCGCCCCAAGCGTTACAACGCGATGACGCTCACGATGTTCGCGCTGCTCGCCGATGTGTGGAAAGAGGTGAGCGACAACGACGACATCCGCTGTGCGATCCTGACCGGCGCGGAGGGCAACTTCTGCTCCGGGATGGACCTGCGCGCCATGGCTGGCGATGTCGACGAGGTCGATGCGATCGACGTGCCACTGCGGATGAAGGAAGACCCCGGTTTCATCTACCGAGGGCTGCTGAAGACCTACCAGCCGTCCAAGCCGATCATCGCCGCTGTCGAAGGTGTTGCGATCGCGGGCGGCACCGAGATCCTCCAGGGCACCGACATCCGGGTTGCTGGCGAGAGCGCTCGATTCGGTGTGAGCGAGGCTCGCTGGTCGCTGTACCCAATGGGCGGCTCGGCCGTTCGACTGCGCCGCCAGATCCCGTATGCAGCAGCTGCCGAGATCCTGCTCACGGGTCGTCACCTGCCTGCCCAGGAAGCCAAGGATTTGGGACTGATCAACCATGTCGTTCCCGATGGTTCGGCGGTCGACAAGGCGCTCGAGATCGCGGCGATGATCGCGGCCAACGGCCCGCTTGCGGTCGAGGCGATTCTGAAGACCCTCCGGGTCACCGAGACGATGAGCGAAGCGGAAGCGTTCGAGTGGGAGAGCACCCACGGGATGGCCGTGATGGCGTCGGGCGACGCCAAGGAGGGCCCCAAGGCGTTCGCCGAGAAGCGTCCCGCAAACTTCCAGCGACGCTGATCTGCGGCGGGTTTCAACGGACCAATTCAATCGGGAGTGTGCGCTCGAAGAGTTGTGAGCCTGATATCGCGGAATCCGCGACATCGGGCTCACAAGCTTGCGAGTTTTCCAGGACTCTCGACGCCACTACCCCTACTGAAACGATGAGGTTAAGGTGGCCCGGTGAACCGAAGTCGCCGGGGAGGCATCGTCTGCGCGCTCGGCCCGAGGCTGATGTTGTCGGGTGCGATGTTGTCGGGTGTGATGCTGTCGGCGTGCGCCTCCGATGACACCGGACCGGCTTCGGTCACGACGGCGGACGCCTTGGAGGCCGTGATCCGGTGGTACGTGGACGAAAGCCTCGCGCCCGCGACGACAGACCCGGCCGAGGACGAACCGGCAGTCATCTACATCGCCCCGGCCGCCTGCAATCCGATCGACGCCGGCGCTCAAGTCGACGTGATCGCTGCCGTCTCCGATATCAGTGAAACAGTCTCTGTGGTCTTTGCCGACAACCGCGACGACGCGATCGACCTCGAACTCGCCGATCAGCCCGTCAAGGC
>JANOEM010000596.1:0-1856 GCA_031413195.1 Actinomycetes bacterium | reverse complement strand
ATTAGGAATATTCATAACTTTTGATGTTTCGGTTGACTTTTGACTTTTGACTTTTGACTTTTCAGTTTTTTATAAATAAAAAGTCGCTATAAAAAGTCGTTACGAAAACACCGGTTATAAAAATCAAGTAGGTCAACTCGTCGAGAATGATCAGGTCGTTTTCCCCCGACTCGATCCGGGCTCGTGCCGTTGCCCAACTCGCTTGAGCGAGGGCCTTGTCCTGATCGAGGTTGGCCGAGTCCCAGGTGAAGCCCTGACCGAGCGCCTGCCAGTGAACCCCGAGTTGGCGTCCGATCGTCTCCTCGCCTACCTTCCAGTCGCCGCTCTTGATGAACTGCAGGACTGCAACGTTCCATCCACGCGCGACCCCACGGATCATGACGCCGAACGCAGACGAGCTCTTTCCCTTGCCGTTGCCCGTGTTGACGATGAGCAGCGATTTCGCGCTGCGCAGTCCGTCCGGTCTGGGATCGTCGAGCGGAGGGTCCTCGACGAATCGACTGTCGACTGGATCGGTCGGGGAGCTTTCGCCGGAGGGTGTGATATCAGCCATGAGAGCGCGAAGTTTAGGCCCGGGGTGCTATCTTCGTGTTGCTCGGTTCGCCGGGCGCAGCAACCTCAGCGAAGCCGGTGAGAATCCGGCGCTGTCCCGCAACGGTGAAGCTGCCCACATTCCGTGGAGCAGATGAGTCCGGTCGCCTGGGTTGCTGTGAACGATTGCAACCCTCGAGGCAAGGGTGGTTCCTGGAGATCGCATCTCCGCCAGAATCCTTCTTGTCCTCCAATCTCTTGGAGGATTTTTTGATGTCACGACTCACACGGATGGCGCTGTTCATCGCCACTTCGATCCTTGTCGCGTCCGCCTGCGGTTCGGACGACAAATCGTCCGACTCCGCCGGCTCGACAACGGCGACTCCGACAGCCGCCACCACAGAGGCCACTCAGGCCGCCGAGACATCGGTCGCACCGAGCGCTTCGACGACAAGCACGACAACCGCAACGGACCTCGGCACCAGTGAAGGCGGCGCTGCCGGCGTCTTCTCGGTCGAAGCGGCGAACGGCACCGTCACACTCGCGGCCGCCCCCGTCAGGATCGTCTCGCTGTCACCGACCCACACCGAGATGCTGTTTGCAATCGGCGCGGGCGACCAGGTGATCGCGGTCGATGATCAGTCGAACTACCCACCAGAAGCCGAGGCGGTCAGGACCGAGTTGTCTGGGTTCACGCCGAACGTCGAGGCGATCGCCGGATACGAACCCGATCTGGTGGTGATCGCCGACGACTTCAACGGTCTCGGCGATCAGCTTGCAGCGCTCGAGATACCGGTCTGGTCCGGACCGACAGCACTGTCGCTCGACGACACCTACTCCCAGCTCGAACAACTCGGGGTGCTCACAGGCAACATCGCCGATGCGGCGGCGGTGGTCGTAGGCATGCAGACCGATATCGAATCGGTCCTGGCCGACGTTCCCGAGACGGAAACCCCGATGTCGTACTACCACGAGCTGGACCCGACCTACTTCTCGGTGACGTCGAACACGTTCATCGGCCAGCTCTACTCGCTCGTCGGACTTCGCAACATCTCCGACATGGCCGAGGTGGACAGCGACTATCCGCAGCTCAGCAGCGAACTGATCGTTTCGGCCGATCCGGAGTTGATCTTCCTGGCCGACACCAAGTGTTGTGGTGAGTCCCCGGAAACGGTTGCCGCCAGAGACGGATGGGCCGGGATCGCTGCGGTGGTCAACGGCAACGTCATTGCGATGGACGATGACCTGGCATCACGATGGGGGCCTCGCGTCGTCGATTACCTGCGGGCAGTCGTCGATGCCGTCACGGCTGCCTCACTGGTTAC
>JANOEM010000595.1:0-2787 GCA_031413195.1 Actinomycetes bacterium | reverse complement strand
GCCGGTGTCTCGTTTTCGCCGGGCGTGATCTGGGCAGGGCAATGGCTGTTCCTCGATGATGCCGATGCCTACCGCCTGGGCACATGCACGTTCAATCGGGGCAGTCACCCCAGGGCCGACAGGCCATCGACTCTCGTCGAGCAGACCTTTGTCAACGACGTGTCCGGGGCCAAGCGCGCCTACCTCACCTGGCGTTACGGCGAGACGACGGACAACCTGACGGCGGCTGCGCTGTGGGCGGTGTTCCACTTCTATGCCCAGGATTCGGCGGGAACACGGCGAGCGTTTCGTCCTGACGATCCGCTGATCGCATCGCTCGATCGGATCGGCGAGAACTCGGGGCGGCAAGACATCGAGGACCTCGCGATCGCGTTTGAT
Source organism: Actinomycetes bacterium (assembly GCA_031413195.1). GTDB lineage: Bacteria > Actinomycetota > Acidimicrobiia > Acidimicrobiales > Ilumatobacteraceae > WLMZ01. The sequence goes on along the minus strand of JANOEM010000595.1, from coordinate 2,409 downwards.
GCGGAGGCTCGACGTCTTGGAGGATCGTTCGTGTTGAGCGTGGTCGTCGTATCAACCTTGAAGGGAGTGGTCACGCTGACATCGGGCGACCAACCGGTGGCTGGCGTCTCGGTCAGGTTGAACGTCGCCGGCGGCTCCTTCTCCGATGGGTCGTCGTCGATCACCGGGGTCACGGACCAGAGCGGACAGATCTCGTTCGAATTGAACGACGTCTCGAACTCGGTCGCGGTGACAGCGACTTCAAGCAAACCTGGGCTATCGCAGATCTACCGCGGCATCGCTGCGGACCCGAGTGGCGTGCAGGCGCAGACCCAACTGACCGCCGGTCGACCCACCCCGATCTCGGCAGTCGCATCATTCGATGTTCCTGTGCCTCCACCGTCGACGCTCCCGACGACGACGGAGCCGGCCACGACGGTTCCGGTCACCACAGTCGCTTCAACAGTCGCTGAAACCACGACAACAATTGAAACGACGACCACCAGCACGACGACCCCGACCACCAGCACGACGACCCCGACAACCACCACGACGACAGCTCCGACCACCGGCGCTCCGCCGACCACCCCTCCTACCTCCACATCGGTCGACTCCACGATCGCGGCTCCCTCGACAACGATGCCTTCGATATCGACGCCCTCGTCGGCCACGACCCTCGAGCCATCTCCACCTGCAGTGTTTCCGCCGGTCTTCGATGACACGCCACCGCCACCTCCGCCGGTGCGGATCGGGCTCCCGTCGACCGGGTCGTCGTACTCGATCGGTTACCTCGGCACCGCTCTCGTAGTTGCCGGAATCGGGCTGATCGGCACGGTGCGGCGCAAGCGGGAAAAGGGCACGGACAGCGCGTCCGGTACAGCGGAAACCGATCCGCCGACCTGGCTTTGGTGAGCGGACACGGTTGTTACGCTCGCAGGCGTGACACCCGTCGAGGCTTTGGAACGAGTGATGCACTGCCTGGACCGGGCCCATGAGACCGGTTTCAAGGTTAAGGCTTTCTCGCGAGCGCTCGAAGTCGTTCGCGCGACGCCTTCGGAGGAGATCGCCGAGCGCGCATCACGGCGAACGCTGAAACAACTCGACGGGATCGGCGATAGTTCGGCTGCGGTGATCATCGAAGCGTTGCGTGGTGAATCGACCTACCTCGACAAGCTCGACAGACAGACCCAGGTGAAGATCTCCGAAGCGGGTATGCCCTACCGTTCGGCACTGCGCGGCGATTGCCACCTGCACTCTCGATGGAGCGATGGTGGTGCGACCATCGAAGCAATGGCGGCCACGGCCGAAGCCCTCGGTCACGAGTACATGGTGCTGACCGATCACAGCGCGCGGTTGACAATCGCTCACGGACTCGACCGGACTCGGCTGCTGGAACAATTGGACGAAATCGAGAGCCTGAATGCCGAACTGTCGGCCTTCAAAATCCTGACGGGGATGGAAGTCGACATCTTGGAGGATGGTTCACTCGACCTCGACGACGATCTGCTCGCGCGGCTCGACATCGTCGTCGCCAGCGTGCACAGCAAACTGCGAATGGATCGGGTCGCGATGACCGTTCGGATGGTGCGTGCAGTCCGGTCGCCGCACGTCGACATCCTCGGTCATTGCACGGGCCGACTGATCGGAAAGCGTCCCCAATCCGAGTTCGACGCAGAAGCCGTGTTCGCGGCGTGCGCTGCGGCGAACACCGCAGTCGAACTCAACTGTCGCCCGGAGCGACTCGACCCACCGTCGGAACTGCTCGAGGTGGCGATCGGCAAGGGCTGCTTGTTCAGCATCGACTCGGACGCACACGCCACCGGCCAATTGGAGTGGCAGCCGCTCGGTTGCGATCGTGCTGCGGCCGGCGGGGTGCCGATCGACCGGGTTGTCAACTCGTGGACCTCGACCGAACTGCTGGACTGGGCAAGCCTCTGACGCCTGTCACGAAGATGGCCGGTCTGACGTGGGCGGTGGGACCCGCCGATGCTGGCCGCTAGGCTTGCTCCCCATGTCGAAGAAGACCAAGAAGCAAAAGGCGAAGATGCGCCGTTCTCGCGCCGAGGCGATCCTCTCGGCCGCGAGGCCTTTGTCGCGGTCGAGTTGGTCGAGGTACGCCCGGACCAGCGAGAAGCTGGCTGGCCAAACCAGGTGGGGTTGTTCCTGGGCGTTGAGGTATTCGAATCGCACGGTCCTCGCGGCCTCGATTTCGCTCCTGGAGAGAAGGCCGCTCGGTACCAGCTCATACACGTCCAGTCCCCGGGCGATCTCGGAGCTGACCAGGTAGCCGTTGTACCAGTAGACCGACCAGGAGCCGCCGCTGACCAGTTTGGTCGAGTCGACCGGGCCGCGATCGAAGTAGGCGATCTCGATTGGCTTGGAGGGGTTGGTCCAATCAAACACCGAGATCCCGCCCTGGTACCACCCCTG
>JANOEM010000594.1:0-2524 GCA_031413195.1 Actinomycetes bacterium | reverse complement strand
TGTGAGCGATCAGTGAATCTCGCGTTCTGCGATCACTGAAAGTCGCGGTGCCCGGGGTGGGTGTTCCTTCTGACATCCAACCTTTGGGGTGGTGGCCCCTCCAGCCTGTCGAGCGACCAAGCATCGACAGAAGGCTGGAGGGACCACTGCACATGATGACGCAGGAGGAATACATGGACGTGTTGGCGATGAGACGCCAGGGCAAGTCGTACGTGGAGATCGGCAACGAGTTGGGGTATCACCCGGCGACGATCGCGAAGTGGGTCAAGAATGGTGGCCCGCCGCCGGCTCGAACGGTCGACGAGACCGTGAGGGTTGTCGATGAGGTGTGGGCTGACCGGTTGACAGCGTTGTTGGTCGGCAACCCGCAGTTGTTGGCGAGATCGTTGTTCGAGATCGTCACGGCCGAGGGGTTCGCCGGGTCGTATCCGTCGGTGGTGCGCTGGGTTCGCGATCAGCGCGGCCCTCGGTTCCGTGCTGCTGATGGGGCGTCGGTGCCGATCGAAACGCCACCGGGTGAGGAAGCCCAGTTCGATTTCTCGGACTGCTCGACGTGGGCTCGTGATATCGGGCTGGCCCCGACGTTGTGGTGCTTCGGGATGATCCTGTGTTGGTCGCGTTGGCGCCTGTGGTGGTTCACGACGTCGGTGGATCGGGAGCACACCTTCGAGGGGATCGCCCGGTTCTTCGACGCCGCGGGTGGTGTCCCCCAGATCGCCCGGACTGATCGGATGGGCGCGCTCGGCCAGTCGCAAGGCCGGCGGTTCGTGCTGCACCCCGAGGCGCTCGAGTTCGCCCGTCATCACGCGGTCGAGATCAAGGCGTGTCAGGCCGGCGACGCGAAGCGCAAAGGCAAGGTCGAGCGGCCGTTCCGAGATCTGAAGGAGTCGTTCCTCCAAGAGCTCGTCGTGACGGGCGTGCCCGACAGCATCGCGGAGTTGAACGACCGGGCCGCCCGGTGGGTCACCGAACGAGTCCATGACCGAAACCATCGCAGCACCGGTGTGCAACCAGCGGTGCGGTTCGAGGTCGAGCGCGGGTTCCTCGGATCGTTGCCGGCCCGCCGGTTCGACACCGACTACGTCGAGACCCGCCGTGTGCATCGGGCGTTGCCGTTCATCACCTGGGACGGTGTGCGCTACTCGGTGCCACCGTCGTGTCTCGGTCAGACCGTGCAGACACGGCTCCCGGTCGACGCGTCGGAGCTGGTGGTGTCGTGGGCTGGCAGCGTCGTCGCCCGCCATCGCCTCGCACCGGCGGGCGTGAACGAGGTGTGGGACCCGACACATCGCAGCGCGGCGGAAGCCTCAGCGTTGGCCAGCAACCGGCGCCGCCACCTTCACGTCATCGCACCACCAGCGGAGCTGGCCGTTCCGGCGTTGCCGTGTCGTCTCGAGTTGGGTGCCGGCGACTTCGACATCGCCGCCCCTGACCTCACCCTCTATGAGGGCGGCCGACCATGAGCGTCTACGAACAGATCAAAGACGACCTCGGCTACCTCCAATTGGACCGGGCTGCGGAGTGCTTCGCGACGCTCGCCGAGGATGCCCGCACCGACGAGTGGACCCACATCGAGTTCCTCGGGCGACTCGTCGCCGAGCAAGCCGACGCCACCCGCAACCGGCGCCTTGCCGCCCGTCTGCGCTACGCGAGGTTCCCGTTCCGCAAAGCGATCTCGGACTTCGATTTCGAGTTCCAACCAACCGTCGACCGGGCCCTCGTTGATGACCTCGCGACCCTGCGGTTCATGGAGACCGGCCGGCCGATCCTGTTCTTGGGTCAGCCCGGCTGCGGCAAAACCCACCTCGCGGTCGCGCTCGCCACGCTCGCCGTCGAGGCCGGGTTCCGCGGCTACTTCACCAACGCCGAAGAGATGGTCGCGAACATCGCCCAAGCCACCCGCGAGGGGAACCTCGCGTCGAAGCTCAAGACGTACACCGCACCCTCGGTCCTCGTCATCGACGACGTCGGCCTGTTGCCGATGGACCGCCCGGCGGCCTCCGCGTTCTACCAGGTGGTCAACCTCCGCTACGAGAAGCAGCACTCGACGATCGTGACGACGAACCGTGGGTTGCCCGACTGGGGTGAAATCTTCGGCGACACCGTCGTCGCCGCAGCGATCCTCGACCGGCTCATGCACGACGCGATCGTGTTCAATATCAAGGGCCCATCGTGGCGTCTACGCGAGCACCAGGCCCTCACGACCGCGGTCACTGACCCCACAGAACGGAGGCGCCGCTAGCATCACACCCGAAGGAACCCAACCCCGGGACCGCGACTTTCGCTGATCCTGAAACGCGACTTTCGTTGATCGCCCACAGCTTTGAAGGTCTGCTCGGCCTCCCGGGGTGCGTGGTGACGGGCCGTCACAACCTCTACCCGTCTCACCGTGCCACCTCGTGGATCGCGTTTCCATCGCGCGGACGCTTCGTTTCGGGGTCGTTCGCTGCGACCCGTCATGTCGCGAGTTCCCCTGAATTCAGGGCCATTTCGTCCGCGGGTGTTCGTCGCGGTTCGGCTTGGG
>JANOEM010000593.1:0-2302 GCA_031413195.1 Actinomycetes bacterium | reverse complement strand
GCACGCGGTACCAACCGTCCGGCCAGCTGATGGGGGCAGTTCCGCCATGCAACCGGCGACGGATGGATCAGGTGGAGGTAGATGTCCCGAACCTGTGCGAGCGCCTGCAGGAGGGCGAGCTGCGCGGACGAGACTGCGCTGAGGCCGAAAAGCGCGGCGCGTTCCGGAAGCGCCGGCTCGAGACGCCCAGAGCGGAGATCTGCGATCAGATCGGGAAACTGCTCAGCGATCGTCGCGACGCCGATCGATTCGCGAACGGCGCGCCACAACCGCGCCTGCCAGACGTGATCGCCTGGCAGCGGGACGACGGCACCCCGTTCGTCCTCAGTGCCGTCACCATCGTGGCCGGCTTTCCACTGCTGCAACATTTGCGGGCGATTGTTCGCGTACCGATCAAACATGTCGGCAATCCGTCGAGCGGTCGAGTACGTGCCGCGCGTGTTTGAACCATCAGGCTTGGTTGCACCGCCCCGACCGGGCACTTCGACAACCCCTGAATCCAGAACCTGGAGCACGGTCCACGTCAGCCGTTCGATGTCCCACGGGCCGGTGGCGTGGATCGGTTGACCGAGCGCTGCCGCCATGAATCGGTTCGGGAACACCATGTCGATGTTGGCCACGATGCCGTCGCAGTGATCGGTTGCGCCGAGGACCAGCGCAAGTTGTTGCTGGAGCCAATCGCGCACGCCGACCGTTGGAACACAGACCACCTCGGCCTGGAATGGATCGGCGAGCGGCGAGGACAGGGTCGAGGTCAGCGGGCGGGCGAGGGTCGGAAGATGGGTTGCGTGGTTGATGTACAGGGTCACGACGCGAGCGACTGCTTCCGGGACTCTGGTGCCGGGTGCTCGGGCGGATCTCGGTGGGCGTCGATGGCCCTATTCCAGCACATGGGTGTAACGGCGTTCCCGCTGCCGTGCCGACGAGCCCGATGACATAGCCTCGCTCCATGACCAACTACGACAAGCTTTACATCAACGGCTCGTGGGCACCGTCCGCCTCGACCGAGACCATCGATGTCATCGACTCCATCACCGAGGGGGTCATGGCCACTATCCCGTCGGGCAGCGCCGCCGATGTCGATGCCGCCGTCGCAGCTGCCAGAGCGGCCTTCGATTCATGGTCCACGACCCCGGTCGAAGAGCGCGCCAAGTACCTCACTCGGATCGGTGACTCGTTGGGTGCTCGGATGGACGAGATCGCAACCGCGATCTCGAAGGAGACAGGCATGGCCAAGTGGCTGTCGCAGTTGGTCCAGGTGGGCTTGCCGATCAACAGCTTCAACCAGGCCGCTTCGCTCGCCGAGTCGTACCAGTTCGAAGAGTCGGTCGGCACCTCGCTGGTCGTGCGCGAGGCCATCGGCGTAGTTGCCTGCATCACCCCCTGGAACTATCCGTTGCACCAGATCGCGGCCAAAGTCGCGTTCGCAATGGCTGCAGGATGCACCGTTGTGCTCAAGCCGAGCGAAGTCGCTCCGGTTGACGCATTCATCCTGGCCGAGATCATTGACGAGATCGGCCTGCCGGCAGGTGTCTTCAACCTGGTTTCCGGTGTCGGTCCGATCGTCGGTGAAGCAATGGCGTCGCATCCCGACGTCGACATGGTGTCGTTCACGGGTTCGACCCGGGCCGGCAAGCGCGTCGCCCAACTCGGTGCGGAGACGATCAAGAAGATCGCGCTAGAGCTCGGTGGCAAGAGCGCCAACATCTTGTTGGCCGACCTCGATGAGGCCGGCTTCGCGAAGGCCGTCGGAGACGGTGTCGGCAAGGCCTTCCTGAACAGTGGTCAGACCTGTTCAGCGCTCACCCGGATGTTGGTCCCGCGGGACCGCCTTGCGGAGGCCGAGGCAATCGCCGGAGCGACCGCCGACGCAATGGTCGTCGGTGACCCCTTTTCGGCCGGGGTTCACCTTGGCCCGCTGGCATCGGCAGCTCAACGAGACCGGGTCCAGAGCTACATCCAGAAGGGGATCGACGAGGGCGCGACCCTCGTCGCCGGAGGGCTTGGCAAGCCCGAGGGTGTCGACGCAGGCTTCTACGTCCGCCCGACGGTTTTCGGTGGCGTGACACCGGACATGACGATCGCCCAGGAGGAGATCTTCGGACCGGTGCTTTCGATCCTGCCCTACGACGACGAAGAAGACGCCGTCCGAATCGCCAATGGCGTGGTCTACGGTCTCGCAGGCGGCGTCTGGTCGGCCGACAAGGCTCACGCGGAGCAGGTCGCGCGTCGGCTTCGCACCGGCCAGGTCGAAGTCAACGGCGGTGCTTTCAACCCGAACGCGCCGTTCGGCGGCTACAAG
>JANOEM010000592.1:0-1636 GCA_031413195.1 Actinomycetes bacterium | reverse complement strand
GCAGTTGACCCTCACGCACCGGAGGGCGCGCCGCCGCCGGCGATGAGCAGTTGACCCTCACGCACCGGAGGGGGCGCCGCCGCCGGCCCGTGAGACGATCTGCGCCCATGGCCCATTTCTGTCCCGAATGGTGGGACAAGTCACGACCATGGGGGTGATCCGTTCCAACCGGGTAGGCAGGACGGGTCCCCGGCTCGCCGCTTCGCAATGCCCAAGATGCAGCCGACATCGGCAACTGCCTCACAGAGGCCACCGCGCACGTCGAAGTCCGTGATCCGGTTGGTGTGCCAGCCGATCATTGCGCTCTTACGGTCGCGGTGTTTGTCACTGTGTGACTCCACGTCCCCGGCGTGCCAGAAAGGGTGATCGACCTCGAGTGCTTCTCGGAACTCTGGCCACGCGAAGTCGAGCCTGATCCGCCGACCATCCGGAAGCGTCAGCGGGAACTGCAACTCCGGAGCCGGGAGACCTTGGCGGGCGATCTCGGCGAGTACTTTGACTTCGAGATCGGATTGCATCGCAGCTCGCCAGTTCGGTCGGGATGCGATCACACGACTCATCGTCTTGGTTCCAGGGCGTCGGGGATGGCCGAGGCGGGCCAATGTGGAGGCATGGGTGGCCAGCGTGCCACGTCCGTCGTTGATCAGTTGCTCGAGGATCGAGCCCGCAACCGAGTCGAGTACGACGTCGGCGATGTCCAGCGCGGTTCGGGTTGGGCTGGTCAGCCGGATGCCATCGGTGCGGTGGACGAGATCCACCGGATCTATCCGGCGACTTCGGTGAATCACGTATCCGTCGAAATCGCCTCGCAGCAGTGTCGAGCAGTTGTGTGGCACGAGCAGATGAACGAGCGCATCCTTGGGAAGGTGGCGGAATCTCCACAGTTGAGCGGCGGTCATGAAGCTGATCGCGACGCCGTCATTGCGCATGCACGCCGCCACCATCCACTGTTCTCGGCCGGTCGGCCACTGGGATCCTTTGAAGACTCCTGGCAGCAGGATCTCGAGCTCTCCTCGGTCGACCATTCGATAGACCGTCGACCGTGAGAAGCCGAATGCGAGGAGACGCTCCAACGGAACGACGCCGAGGTGGGCTGCCAGCCAAGCTCCCAGCACCGCACGGCGGGCTGCGAGCCGATTCGCTGTCTCTTTCTTCACGATGACCTCCGCGGGGATCGAAAACCTGCGGGGGAAGCCAGGTGAAGGTACCGCCAAAGGAGGTCGATCCAAATCCAATGGGTCCGAGTCGTGGTGCCGCCGGTGTTTCTCGACCCCAGGGGAGTGCGCTGGCCTGGCACGAAACACCCCCATGGTCGTGGTCTGTTCCAATAGTTGAAACAGACCGCCACCATGGGGGCGGTTCTTCTCACACCAGTCGTGAGCGAGAACAGTGCAACCCCTCGCAGTTGACGCCGCCAGGTTCGGTGGCGGAATACCGACCTGCTCGGTAGGGTTTCAAACCATCGTGCAACGTGTTGCTGTGCTGTCCCTACATACCTCGCCACTGGCACAGCCGGGCTCGGGTGATAGCGGTGGGATGAACGTGTATGTGCGCGAGTTGGTGTCCGCGCTCGCTCAGGCCGGCGTCGATTGCACGACGTACACCAGGGCGTCTCGTGCCGGGCTCCCCGACATCG
>JANOEM010000591.1:0-3124 GCA_031413195.1 Actinomycetes bacterium | reverse complement strand
CTTGCGGCCCATCAGCGGGCTCCGTTCTGCTCGGGGAGTTCCATCTGTCTCTTCAGTTCGTCGAGAGCGCCAGCGGTGCCACCAGCGATGGTCAGAGCCATCGTGCGCGGATCGGCCTCGGTCGAATACACGACCAGGCATGTGTCGTCCTCCAAATCGATGACGTCGATGGTGCCGCGATGGTGCTTGAAGATCGGGATCGTGATGCGGTACTCGAACCTGCGCATCGTCGGATCGTTGACCAAGATCTCCTCGGGCATCTGCATCCCGGATCCCAAGGTGATGACCCTCGATGTGCCGTCGACCTGACACGCTGTCACCCCCGGAAACCATTCGTGCAAACGTTCTGGGGCTCCGACGAGCACCCAGACATCGGCGGCAGGCCGGGAAATCCGGACCTCATGGCGAATCGAGCCAAAGGTCATGAGGTCGGGTCGGGCTGGTCGGGCGTGGGTGTGAACTTCATCGGACCTCCGGTGTGAGCAATCGTGAAATGGCCTCCCCGAGCGCGGCGGCTGTGCCCGCTCGGGATAAGCGTTGGTCCTGACGCATCAGTTGATAACCCTCGAACGAACAGATGACATCGACGGCGGCCAACACGCCGACGGCCGCTGAGCCGATCTCGGCCAATTCGGCAGCGAACAATCGCTGGATCTGACCGCGCAGAGAGGAACGGGCCTGCGCCAGTTCAGTAGCGATCAGCGGCTGGAAGGGTGCCCGTAGGCGCGAGACAACGCCGACCGAGGAGATCGCATCGAACAGTCTGAGCCGTTGTTCGACCAATGCCCGGACCCGATCCTGAAACGAAGCGTCGACGGTTACCGTGATCTGGAGTGCCGGGCGGACCCGATCATGCTGCCGGGTGATCGCGGCGCGGACGAGGTCGTCGAGGTCGTCGAAGTAGCGGAACAGTGAACGCGGAGACAGGCCCGCGCGCTCGGCAATCTCGTCCGAAGATGGAGCAAGGATGCCGTCGCGATACAACTCGAGCATTGCGTCGACGACGGCATCTCGGTTGCGATCACGGCGAAGCCGGCGCCCATCCTCGTTCACGGGGGCGTCGATCACATCTGCCTCGGTCACGCTCATCGTCCGTCCCTGCTCGGCGAGTCCTGCTCGACTGCCTCTCTGCCGCAGGAATCGTAACAGTTGACAGTCACTGTGACACGTCTTACTGTTTGGCCACATCGAGACGCCGTCTCGACGGAGGCGAAACGATCGGATCACCATGGCAAAAGATCTCGTGCTCGACTCGTTGCAGCGGCGGATGAAGGCGTTGAACTCGCTCTACTACGACGCGGTCGACACGATGACTCTCGACCACGTCAACCACTTCGAGCGAGAGGGTGTCGTGCCGATTGCGTTCTGCTTGTTCCACATCATCAACATGATGGACGCGTCGTTCATGTTGATGACCGGCACCCCGCCGATCTGGAACGAAGAGTGGCAGTCACGGGTCCAGATGACCATCGACGATCACGGCAAACATCGAACGGTCGACGACATGGTGCACCAGAGGATCGGCGACTACGACTCGTTCAAGGATTACCAGCGCGCCGTCCTGTCGCGTACCGAGGCCTGGCTCGAAACGCTCGACCCGGCTCAGCTCAGCAGGGTGATCATCACGCGTCCCTTTCCACCCCAGATCGCAAGCACGTACAGCGCTCGGGTCGCGGGCGCAGAGGGAATCACGCTGCTCGACGCAGCCGAATGCTGGATCTATCAACATGGGCTGCGCCACATGGGTGAGATCGAGTTGGCCCGCGGACTCGTCGGACTCAACGGAATGACGTCTTGATCGTCGCCTCGGCATCCGCGGTCAGATCGTGGCCTCGATCACGCGGCCGTTGTCGACTTGGTAGACGAAGCCACGGATGAAATCCTTGCTCGAGATGAACGGGTTGTCGAGCAATCGCCGGATCGACTTGCGCACGTCCTCGACCGGATCGACGAAACTCTCGAAACCCCATTCGGGCCGAACGCCGGTCTCTGCTTCGATCTCGTCGCGCAACAGGTCCTCGACAACTTTCTGAAGTCCGCAGTCAGTGTGGTGGAGCAGGATGATCTCACGCGTGCCGAGCAGGCGTTGCGACAAAACGAGTGACCGGACCACGTCGTCTGTCACGACACCACCGGCGTTACGGATGATGTGGGCATCTCCATGAGCGAGACCGAGCATCTCGAAGATGTCCATCCGGCTGTCCATGCATGCCACGATCGCCAGCCGCCGGTGCGGTTCGAGTGCGAGATCGTGGTCTGAGAACCGAGCAGCGAAGCGAAGGTTGTTGACGAGCAACTCGTCAGCCTGCGGGGCGAAGGCATCTTCGGGGCTCACGAACACGCGAGGACGGTAGCTGGCGAGCGTGCCTTCGGTCCAGAACACCACCTGAGCAGAGCGAGCACGGCAAGCCCGATCAGCGGGGCGCACCGATCGCAGTGCGCACGGCGTAGATCTCCGGAAAGAAGGTGAGATCGAGCGCGGCGCGCAGGAACGGCACGCCGCTGGAGCCACCGGTTCCGCGCTTCATCCCAATGGTGCGTTCGACGGTCTTGACATGGCGGAACCGCCAGAGTTGGAAGTTCTCCTCCAGATCGAGCAGTTCCTCACACGTCTCGTACTCCTGCCAATGGTCCTCGGGATTCTCATAGATACGCACGAGCGGCGCGACGAGCGCCCGGGAGAACTGATGGGGCTGGGTCCAATCACGATCGAGCAACTCACTCGGAATCTCATGACCGTGCCGAGCGAGGAAGGCCAGGAATTCGTCATAGACGCTCGTCTGCTCGAGCAGCTCACGCAGCAGTTCCTGGGCCTGTTCGTCGTGGCGAAAGACCTCGATCATCGCCGAGTTCTTGTTGCCGAGGATGAACTCGACCGCCCGGTACTGATGGGATTGGAACCCCGACGAGTTGTCGAGAAATCCACGGAACTCGGCGTACTCGGTGGGCGTCAGCGTCGCGAGCACGGACCACTGCTCCGTCCGCTCGACCTCAAGACCTGCTGCACGGTTCTCGACGCCGGCCGCATCGACCCGGAACAGTTCCTGACCTGCAAGGCGAAGGCCAGAACCTACGACGCGCGCATCGAGGACGTGGCAGCCCTCATCAGGGCGGCGCTGCCCCC
>JANOEM010000590.1:0-5555 GCA_031413195.1 Actinomycetes bacterium | reverse complement strand
TCAAGCTCGACCTCACACCGGTCGACGGTCGGCGAACGGACCTCGCCCGGCTGGGTGCGATTGCCTCGACCGAAGGTGTGCGGTTGCTGCTGGCAGACAGCACCAACAGTGAGGAACACGGGTACTCGCCGAGTGAGAAGTCGGTCGGTGCGGTGTTGCGCGCTGTATTCGCGGAACAGAAGGGGCGGCGGATCATCACCGCCAGCTTCGCCAGTCACCTGCACCGAATTCAACAGATCGCAGATGCCGCGATCGCCAACGATCGCATCGTCGCGACGCTCGGTCTGAGCATCAAGAAAAACGTCCGGATGGGCCGCGAACTCGGCATTCTCAACATCCCGGACAAGTCTTTGATCGATATCGAGGATGCCGACAAATACCCGCCGGAGAGGCTGTGCATCGTGTCAACCGGATCGCAGGGCGAGCCAATGTCCGCGCTGGGTCTGTTGGCCAGGGGTGAGAACCGGTGGATCAAGGTCGGTGAGAACGACACCGTGATCCTGTCCAGCCACGCAATCCCCGGCAACGAGAGCAACGTCAATCGGGTGATCGATGGTCTGTTGCGCGCAGGTGTAGACGTGATCCACAGTGGAATTGCCGACGTTCACGCCACCGGGCACGCGCAGGCCGATGAGCTCAAGACCTACCTGTCCATCGTTGAACCCGAGTATTACGTCCCGATCCACGGTGAGTACCGACATCTCGTGGCCAACTCCAAGCTCGGGATCGTGATGGGTGTTCCGAAGCAGAACGTTCTGCTCTGCGAGGACGGTGATGTGCTCGAACTGAGCGACGACGGACTCGCCCTGGCCGGTCGTGTGCCGGCGGGTTATCTCTACGTCGACGGCATCGTCGGCGATGTCGGCCAGGGTGTACTGCGCGACCGCAAGGTGCTCGCCGAGGAAGGTGTCGTGGTTGTGGTCGTCACGGTCGACATCGAGTCCGGCAAGGTGCTCACTGGTCCCGAGATCATCACGCGCGGTTGGGTCTACGCACCGGAGGCCGAGGACCTGCTCGACGAGGCTTGTGACCGGGTGTCCGTCGCCGTCGAAGCAGCGCTCGCCAAGGGTGAGCGCAACGTGGTCGCGTTGGAACGTGACGTACGTAAAGCAGCTGGAAAGTTCGTCAGCGAGCGCACCAAGCGCCGCCCGATGATCGTTCCGGTCGTCATGGAGGCCTGAGCGTGTGGCGAGCGGCGACGAACTGCGCCCATGGTGGTGGTCCGTCGCAACAGGTGGTTCGGACCGCAACCAAGGGCGCCGTCCGTCGCGCTGGTGCGAACATCTCCGGAGCGCTGGTTGCCACCGTGCTGTTCGCAGGAGTGTTCGTCGGTTGCTCCTCGGACGAGTCGGCGTCGGGCCTTTCGAGCACCCCGACGACTGCGCCGCCGCTGGCTCTCGGCGAGGCGCCGTTGCGGGTCGAACAGATCACCGACGCGGTCGCCGCCGTCGAGGCCGAACTCGGGGCTCCGCAGCAGTTCTTCGAGGTCAACGCAACCCCGACGATCGTGAATCTGTTCCTGGCGGTCGACGACGCAACTGCTGCCGTTGCGTATGTCTACGCGGCCGGCGAACTGAACGACCCGTCCCCGCCGCAGCCTGCCAGCGGCCCGACGTTCGGTGCGGACGACATCGCATTCGACGAGACGACGGTGTTGGCACTTGTGCGGAGCCAACTCAGCACTTCGAACTTCCGGTTGTTCTCGATCACTGGCATCGAGCAAGGTGGGGTTCAGTACCAGGTGGTCATCGAGTCGACGCAGGGTACAGAATTCGTCGTCTACCTCAGCGGCAACGGCGCGATCCTCGGTACCGACCAGAACCTCGTCGGCGGCGGTTCGTGACGGGGATGCCACAGGGATCGCGCGCCCCCTTGGTACCTTGGAGCATCTATGGCAACGTGGGGGGATAAGCCCAGCAAGACGTCGTCGACCCGCTCGACCAGTTCGTCCGGATCGTCCGCGTCGCGGAATACGTCTGCCAAGTCGCCGTCGCGGACCCCGAGCCATGCCTCCAAGAACACCGCTTCCAAGAACACCGCTTCCAAGAACACGAATACGGCGAAGTCGACCGGGTCGTCTCGATCCGTCGCCCAAGCCGACTCCAGCGGACAGATACGTCGGGGCGACCGAACGCGAACCGAGCTCCGCTCAGCCGTCGATGGGCGTGAGAACGAGTTCCTTGGCATCGCGTTCATCGCAGGTGGAGTGATCATTGGTCTGGCCAGCTACTTCAAACTCGCCGGAGTCCTCGGGCGCTTCATCGACGGCGCCGTCGGGGCGATCGCGGGGCTCGGCAGATACGTGATCCCCGTCGCCCTGATTGGCATCGGTGTGGCACTGCTCCGGCCTGGCCGGAGCGAGAATCGTGCTCGGCTGCTGATCGGCGGGGGAGTGATGGCGGCCGCCGCGCTGGGGTTGCTGCACCTGGCTCGCGACGATGGCGGACTCTCGACAGATCTCGATCGATTGAAGCGAGCCGGGGGATGGCTTGGAGCGGCCGTCGGTGCGCCGATTCGAGCCCTGATCGGCACCGTCGGTGGCGTTGTGTTGTTGGTTGCGCTGGTGTTGGCGGGTTTCCTGCTCGTGACGGACCTCACGGTTCGGGCGCTCTATTCACACGCCACCCGATCAGTCGGTTCAGTCGCTCGGCCGATCGGCCGAGCCGCGCGCCGCGCTGTGGGCGACATGTCCACGCTCAGCAGTGAAAGGGATCCCGAACTTGAACCCGGGTCTGCTGCGCTGCAGATCTACGACGTCGAATCGGAAGAAATCGATCCTGCCGACTCGAAGCCGTCGCGATCCAAGAAGTCGGCCGGCGTGGGCTCCGATCCTTTGCTGGCAGCCCCGGGTGCCGCCGAACAGACCGAACTCGATCTCGGCCCTGGAGTGAAGAAGGGGCAGTGGGTGCTGCCGCCTGCGAGTTATCTCACCCGGTCCGGGGTGCAGACCGTCAACAAGGCCGAGGTCGAGGCTCGCGGCCGGACCTTGGTCGATTCGCTCAGCTCGCACGGGGTCGAGACAAAACTGGTCGGCATGACCGTCGGGCCGACGGTCACGCGGTACGAGCTCGAACTGGGAAGCGGCGTCAAGGTCGCCCGCGTCACCAGTCTCAACCGGGACATCGCCTACGCAATGGCGGCCATCGACGTACGAATCCTGGCCCCGATCCCCGGACGATCGGCGATCGGTGTCGAAGTTCCGAACCACACCCGGCAGTTGGTATCGCTTGGCGACATCATGACCTCGGCCGAGGCCAAGACGGCGTCGCATCCCCTCGACGTTGCGATCGGCAAGGACATCGCTGGGCGGTCGGTGTTCCTCAATCTCGCGACCACCCCCCACCTGCTGATCGCCGGTGCAACGGGCGCCGGAAAGTCAAGCGGCATCAACTGCATCATCACTTCACTGCTGATGCGGTCCACGCCCGACCAGGTCAAGCTGATCCTGATCGACCCCAAGCAGGTCGAGATGGGTCAGTACAACAAGCTGCCCCACCTGCTCACGCAGCCCGTCACGAATCCGAAGAAGGCAGCGAACGCGCTGCAATGGGCTTGCAAGGAGATGGATCGCCGCTACGACGTGCTGTTCGAGGTCGGTTTCCGCGACATCACCGGGTACAACGCGGCCTTCGACCGGGGCGAGTTGCAACCGGAGCCCGAGAGCGAACAGGTACCGGCCCGGATGGAATACATCGTGGTCGTGGTCGACGAGTTGAACGACTTGATGATGGTTGCGGCTCGCGACGTCGAAGAGAGCATCACCCGCATTGCCCAGAAGGCGCGTGCCGTTGGCATCCACCTGATCATTGCCACGCAGCGACCGAGCGTCAACGTCATCACCGGCGTGATCAAGGCCAACGTGCCGGCCCGGATGGCCTTTGCGGTCAGCAGCCTCACCTACAGCCGGGTCATCCTCGATCAACCCGGCGCTGAGAAGTTGGTCGGCAAGGGCGACATGTTGTTGCTCCCCGGCAACTCGAACGTGGCCCAGCGCATCCAGGGCTCCTTCGTGAGTGAGGAAGAAGTGCGCAAGGTCGTCGGCCACTGGCGTCGCCAGGCGCCCGAGGTCACCTACGTCTCCGGCGTCGAGGGTGACGAAGACGGTGGTTCCAACGGTGGCTTGTTCGGCCCCGGCAGTGGTGGCTACAGCAGCGGCAGCAGCGGCGGCACCGACGATGATGACGACGACCTGCTGCGTCAGGCGATGGAACTGGTCGTGCGCAGCCAACTCGGTTCGACATCGATGTTGCAGCGCAAGCTCAAGGTTGGCTTCGCCCGCGCCGGACGGATCATGGATCTACTCGAGCAGGGCGGCATCGTCGGACCGAGCGAGGGATCAAAGGCCCGCTCGGTGTTGATGACGGTCGAGGAGTTCGAACTCCTTCAAGACGCTCAGCGCAACCGGTCTTGAGTACAACCGCCGGATCGGCGGCGCAAAGTCCGACTCTGGCAAGATAGTTCACTGGCGGGCATCCGCCATGGGGAAAGGTCGTGCCATGTCAGAGTTGGAGTGGACAGAGGTCGCATCTGGGTTGCGTTTTCCGGAGGGCCCGATCGCGATGCCGGATGGCTCGGTGATCCTGGTTGAGATGTTCGGGCCGCGAGTTACCCGGGTCCATCCGGATGGATCGACTGAAACCGTTGCCGAGGTTCCGGGTGGTCCGAACGGCATAGCCGTAGGCCCCGATGGCGCCCTCTATCTCTGCAACAACGGCGGTTGCTTCACTCCGGTCGATCTCGGGGAATGGCTGTTGCCCGGGCCGTTCGACCCGGCCATCTACATCGGCGGCCGAATCCAGCGAGTCGACATCGCGACCGGCGAGGTGACCGACCTCTATACCGAATGCGAAGGACGGCCGCTGCGTGCTCCGAACGACATCGTGTTCGATGCGTCCGGCGGGATGTGGATCACCGACCACGGAATTCGTGACGGCCACGCCCGCACCAGCGATCTGACGAGCATCTACTACGCGATGAGCGATGGGTCGTCGATCACTGAGGTCGTCCACCCGGTCGAGGCGCCAAACGGGATCGGCCTGTCGCCTGATGGCACCCGCCTGTATTGGGCCGAGACGTTCAACGGGCGGGTGATGCAACGCGTGATCTCGGGAGCAGGCGGCGTGGAGGCGCCGAGTCCATTGGATCCCACTGCGTGTCTGGCCGGCCTCCCCGGCTTTCAACTGCTCGATTCGCTCGCGGTGGACGGCGATGGCAACGTCTGCGTGGCGACGCTGTCGAACGGCGGCATCACCGTGATCTCCGCCGATGGCAGCAGCGTCGACCACATCCCGACGGGCGATCCGCTGACGACGAACATCTGCTTCGGCGACGACGACGACAGCGGTGAGTACCGCACGGCGTACGTAACCCTGTCCGGCAGCGGGCGGCTCGTCAAGACCCGCTGGCCTCATCGCGGGCTGCGCCTGCACTACGTCGGGACCTGAGCAGCGCTCGCTCGCTACTCGCCGGTAACGACTGCCCGGAGACGCAGGTCGGTAGGCTCGGAGGCCGTGGCAAAGCGGTTCTACATCGAGACGTTGGGGTGTCCCAAGAAC
>JANOEM010000589.1:0-2932 GCA_031413195.1 Actinomycetes bacterium | reverse complement strand
CGCCGAGCAACTTGCTGCGTTGACGACCAAGAAGATCATCGTCGTGCCGACGCGCAGCATGCCCGAAGCGCTGGCGTCGCTCGTGGTGTACGACCCCGAAGCGTCGGCCGAGACCAACGCGCAGGAGATGATGGCGGCGGTCGAATCGGTTGCAACGGGCGAGGTCACCCAGGCCATTCGCGACACCACCAGTGACGCCGGGCAGATCCGAACAGGCGACTGGATAGGGATCGTCCGCGGTGACGGCATCGTGACGATCGACGCAACGCTTGCGGGAGCGGCGACAGCGTTGCTCGATCTGCTCGTCACTGACGATCGAGAGATCGTGACCTTGATCGAGGGTTCGCAGTCAACCGGGTCGACCACGGATGCGCTACGCGCATGGCTCGCCGAGCAGCGGCCCGATGTCCAGGTCGAGGTTCATCGCGGCGGCCAGCCGCTCTACCCATACCTGTTCGGGGTGGAGTGACGGCGTTGCCAGAATCCGCCGACCAGCCTGGTGTCCCTGATCGCGGTGTTCCTGATCGCGGTGTCTCAGATCGTGGCGGCATCACGCTGCGCGAGTTAGAAGCCATACCCGTCGAGCGGTTGAAGGGAGTCGGCGACAAGAAGCAGGCCTCGTTGCGCGAGGTTGGCGTTGCCTCCGTTCTCGATCTCTTGACTACCTATCCGCGACGTTGGGTCGACCGCACGAACGAAGCCAGAATCGGTGACCTCGTCCCCGGCCGAGAGGCGCTAGTCCTGGTCACGGTCCGCAGCGTCACCAAGCGCGCAATGCGAAATCGGCGCACGATGGTCGAGGCTCAGGTCGGTGACGGTTCCGGCCGTCTGCACATCGTCTTCTTCAACCAGCCGTGGCGTGAACGTCAACTCCGCGAAGGCCTGCAGATCATGCTGTTCGGCAAGGCCGATGTGTATCGGGGCGGCTTGCAGATGACCAACCCGATCGTCGACCTGATTGGTGATCGCACGGGCAGGATCGTGCCGATCTACCCCCAGAGCGAGAAGGCCCAACTGAGTACTTGGGAGATCGCCGGCTGGGTCGAGAACGCGCTCGAACGGTGCGCGATCCGCGGATTCGCCGATCCCGTGCCGGCGGCGATTCGGGCCCGGTTCGGCTTGGTCGATCGGGCCGCGGCGATGCGCCAGATCCACATGCCAGAAACGATGGGGGAGAAGGAACTCGCGCGCAGGCGGCTCGCGTTCGACGAACTATTCCGGGTGCAGACCGTGCTGGTCATGCGCAAACGTGCCTTCGAACGCGAGCAGCGCGGCATCCGCCACGACATGAGCGGCGAGCTCGTCCGCCGATTCCAGCACGCCTTGCCGTACGAGATGACAGCGGCCCAGACCCGTGCGGTCTCCGAAATCGACGCCGATCTGGCAGGTCCGCATCCGATGCATCGCCTGCTCCAGGGAGACGTCGGGTCCGGCAAGACCGTCGTTGCGGTGTGTGCCCTGCTGTGCGCAGTGCAGGGCGGCCACCAGGGCGGCCACCAGGGCGCGCTGATGGCGCCGACCGAGGTGTTGGCCGAGCAACACGCGGCAAGCGTGCGGGCACTGTTGCGCGATCTGACAGTCCCGGATCCAGGGAACCTGTTCGGCGATCGTCAGCTCAACGTGTCCTTGCTGACGAATCGGATCACCGGGCAGGAACGTCGTGACGTGATCGCGGGTCTTGCCGACGGAACGGTGGACATCGCGATCGGCACGCACGCGCTCATCCAAGAAGGCATCGAGTTCAAGAGCCTGGGGGTGGTCGTCGTCGACGAACAGCATCGTTTCGGTGTCGAGCAGCGGGCCGCGCTACGGATGAAGGGTGCGGGCGACGAAAACGAACGGATCGTCCCGGATGTCCTCGTGATGACGGCGACCCCGATCCCGCGCACCGCAGCGATGACCGTCTACGGCGATCTCGACGTGAGCGTTCTCGACGAGTTGCCGCCGGGGCGCACCCCGATCGTGACGCACTGGGCCAACGGCGGGCTGATGGAACTCGCCGCGTGGGGCGATGTCCGCCAGGCAGTCGCCGACGGCCGGCAGGCGTACGTCGTCTGCCCGTTGATCGACGAGAGCGAGAAGCTCGAGGTCGCGTCTGCCCAGGAGACCTTCGATCGGTTGGTGCATCAGGACCTCGTCGGTCTGCGCATCGGGCTGCTGCACGGGCGCCTGCCGTCCGCCGAGAAGGAGCAGGTCATGAACGCCTTCCGTGCTCGTGAACTCGACGTGCTGGTGGCAACAACCGTGATCGAGGTCGGTGTCGACGTCCCGAACGCAACGGTCATGGTGATCGTCGATGCGGATCGGTTCGGCATTGCTCAGTTGCATCAGTTGCGCGGCCGAGTGGGAAGGGGTTCGCATGCATCGACCTGTTGGCTTGTCACGGCCGACGTCGAGGGCCCGAGTCCCCGTGTCGAGGCGCTGGTCCGCTCGACCGATGGCTTCGAACTGGCCGAGGTCGACCTCGACCTGCGCGGCGAGGGCACGTTGATGAACACGGCCCAGAAGGGTCGCAGCGACCTCAAGCTCGCGTCCTTGCGACGCGACCGCGAGTTGGTCCAACTCGCCCGCCAGGCAGCATTCGATGTCGTCGACCCCGACCCCATGCTCGACCAACACCCACAACTGCTCGACGAGATCCGCCTCGTCCTCAGCGCCGAAGACGAAGCCTTCCTTTTCAAGTCCTGAAGACCCCGCTGGCTCTCCCACGCGGGCGCCTCGTCCGAACCCCAAACCCCATCGGATGATGCGTGTCCCACCCGGGCGGGACGGAGATCATCCGATGGGCCTTGCGGGTCGAAGTTCGGACCCCGATGGATGTTGCGTGTCCCGCCCGGGCGGGACGGAGATCATCCGATGGGGTTGTCGCCGCGGCTGTCGGTTTAGTCGGGGAGGACGAGGTCCCACCGAACACGGCAGTCCTCGCACCGAT
>JANOEM010000588.1:0-1654 GCA_031413195.1 Actinomycetes bacterium | reverse complement strand
CTTGCCGACATGCTTGTATTGCAGGCCGAGCGAGGCAGGGCCGTAATCGAACTGTGCGTAGTAGCCGTACTGGATTTCGGGCTGCTCGGACAGAAACTTGCCAGTCGTTGGCAGCAGGAAGGTCGCGTTCTGGCGGATGTCGCCCTTCAAGCGGGCATCGACGTACGAAACATGCCCGCGGAAAAACAACCATGGGAAGGGGCGAACATCGATGCTCGCCTCGACGCCCTTCACGTCGACGTCGCCAATGCTGCGATCGACGAAGATCTGCTGCTGGTCGTCGAACGACGACTGGATACGGTTCTTGTACTTGTTCAGGAAGCCCGAGAGGTTGGCTTGGAACATGCGGCTCGTATAGCGCAAGCTCAGGTCGAAGTTATTCGTTGTCTCGGGCGTCACAATGGTCAACGGCGAACGGTAGAGGTTGTCGGTACGCGGAGCCGAAAAGCCCTGCGACCAATTGCCCGCGATCGTTACATTGTCAGCCGCCCGGAAGGTAAAGCCCGCGCTCGGCAACACCTTGTTATAGTTATAGGTTTGCCGGAACGGTGCGTAGACCGCGAGCGTCGGGAATGGCCCGGTCAGTTGCGTGTTCGGAATGACATAGTTGGTGGTCGTGCTCACAGCCGTGCCGAGCGTAACCTGCTGGATACAAAGCGGGTTGCCGCTGCTCGCAACCGTATAGCAATATTGGTTCAGCTCGCGCTTGAAGAACGGCGCACGCACACCCAGCACGACGGTCAACTTCTCGTCGAAGAACCGGCCCCGATACTCGCCGGAGATCTGATTCAGCGAGGCAATCGACAGGCGGTCGCGCTGCTGCAACGGCAGCCCGTCCGCCGACAGGATCGGCACACCGTCGCGTCCGCCGAACGGCGTCAGTATGTCGCCGGTCGCGCTGAGCTGCGCGTAATTGCCGGTTTGACGGTGGTTGGCGCGGTCATAGGCATAGGCCAGGCGCACATAATGTTCGGGCGTGATGTCCCAGCGCAGCGACGCGAGCAGGCCATAGCGCCGCGTGTTAGTTACGCTCGGTGTATGGACGCGGATCGAGTCAAGGGTGTCGGCATCGGCGTTGAGCGAGCGGCCGGTCGCGCTGGCACCGCGCAGCAGCGGCGCAGTTTCCGACAGGATAAACGACTGTGCGCCGCCAGTCGCGAGGACATACTGAAAGCTGGGATCGACTGTCAGCGTCAGGTTTTCGGTCAGCGTGAAGCGCGAGTTGACGCGGACGTTACCCGTATTTGACGGATTGGTGTTGTAGCCGATGTAATCCGTGCAAACCGCCGCTTCGCTCTGTGCCGTCCCGTTGAATGCCGCAACACGCGTGCAGGTCGGGTCGAAATCGCGGTCAAAGCGGTTGTTGTCTGCAAGGTCAGCCGTGGCTTCTGCAAGCGTTAACTGCCGGTAATTGTTGTTGCGGTTTTGGTTGTAATGGCCCGAGATCGAGATGAAGTCGCCATTGCCGCCGATGGGCTGATACAGGCGCGCATTATACTGTTGCTTGTTGATCGATCCCGCACCCTTGAACTTGTCGTTCTTGGAATAAGAGGCGCTGACGAACATCTTGGTGCCGAACGATGTGAACTCACCGGTCTGCAAGATGCCGAAGACGCGGTTGTAACCGAAGTCGCCGATGGAGGGCTGAAGATAG
>JANOEM010000587.1:0-4244 GCA_031413195.1 Actinomycetes bacterium | reverse complement strand
AACGGCCGGCTCCCGGCGAGGGTCTGAAGATGATCATCGACGGTTTCGAGGCCGGGCATGGTTGGTTCATGATCCAGGTCGGGCGTGAACACGAGTTCGCCCGCCTCGCCGAATTGATCGGACAGCCGGAATGGCCACAGGACCCGCGTTTCGCCACCCGCCTCGGTTGGCGCGAGAACATCAATGTGATCCGTGCGGCGGTTTCCGAATGGGCCAAGCGCATGACCAACATCGAGGCGTGCCAGGCCCTGTCCGCGGCCGGCGTTGCCGCCGGCCCGTGCCTGAGCGCGCAACAGGTGATCGATGACCCTCATGTCGCTGCCCGCAACATGCTCGTCGAGATGCCACGCACCGATGGCATCGCCGAGCCGGTGATCTCACCCGGCAACCCGATCAAGATGAGTGCCGTCGCCGAGGGCCCGGAATCCCGTGTCCCATGGCTCGGAGAGCACACCGATCAGGTGTTGCGCGCCGAACTCGATCTCGAAGACGAGCAACTCGCCGCCCTCAGGGAATCCGGCGTCATCGCCTGATCTGCGATCAGGAGCGCTCGTCGCGCAGCGCGCCGCGGCGAACCTTGCCGTCGTGGCCGCGAACCTCGTGGTCGACGAACTCGAAGGTTCTCGGGATCTTGTAGCGCACGAGCCGTTCCCCGAGAAAGGCGCGAAGCTCGTCTGCGTCGACCGGTTCGCTGACCTGCACGATGGCGTGGATCCGATTGCCGAGATCGTCGTCGGGGAGCCCGATTGCAGCGCACGAAACGACGCCCTGGTGTTCATCGATCGCTGCCTCGATCTCTGCGGGATAAATGTTCGCTCCCCCGGACAGGATCATGTCGCTGCGCCGGTCAGCGAGGTACAGGTAGCCGTCGGCGTCCATGTAGCCCATGTCGCCAAGGCTCTCCCAGCCGTCCGGGCTCACCCGCGCCTCGGCACCGATGTACTCGTACGTCTTGCGGTCGCCTGGGGCCCGCATGAACACCTCGCCGACCTCGCCCGGCGCGAGGACCTCGTAGGTCTCGGGGTCCTGGATGCGCATCTCGCCCGACACCGGCTTGCCGACCGTGCCTCGGTGAGCCATCCACTCGTCGCCACGCACGATCGTCACGGATTGCGCTTCGGTCCCTGCGTAGAGCTCGAAGATCTTCTCTCCGCCGAGCCAGTTGATCCACGTCTCCTTGAGCCACGGAGGACACGGCGACGCCATGTGCCACACGACCTGCAGGGAACTGACGTCGTAACGGTTGCGCACCTCGTCGGGCAGGCGGCTGATCCGCTGCATCATCGTCGGAACGAGCAGCATCCAATCGGGATGATGCTCGTCGATCGCCGCCAGGGTTGCGACGGCATCGAACTTCGGCAGGATCACGACATGATTGCCCTGCATCAGCGCGCTCGCCGAAAAGCTGAACGGCGCATTGTGATACAGCGGCCCCGGCACGCAGACCACGCCGTCGCGGCGCTGGCCCATTCCGGGCGCCTCGGTGTTTGTCACGCCCGGATCGACGGCGACGATGAGCTTCGGTCGCCCGGTCGAACCGCCCGATGTCGGCGCCTTCCATCGCTGCGCGATGGCATCGTCGAGTTGTGAGTCGTCGATCGACGGATCGGGCCGGTAGCCGACCGGCACGACCGTCCGATTGGGATGTGCGGAGGGATCGGCGCCGACGACGAGCGATGAATCCGCGAGCTCGACGATCGCCTGCCGCTCCCGGTCGGGCAGCCGGTAGCTGATCGGCTGGGGCGTCGCGCCGAGCTTCCAGACTGCGACGCAGGCCTCGAAGAACTCGATCGAGTTCGGCAGGCCGATCGTGACGAACGAGTCGGCGGTGACGCCCAGCGCCGCGAATGCCCGTGCCATCCGGTTCGTCCGAGATTCGAAATCCGCCCACGTCACCGAGTCTTCGCCACAACTGATCGCTACCCGATCCGGCTGGCGGGATGCATTGTCCGCGATCGCGCGGCTGTACGACAACATGGCCATGATCAGGCCTCCACATCGGTCATATCTGACAGTGTGTCAGAAACGCCATCGTCGGCATCGTGTCGGCGTGAGAGGATGATCGGGTGAGCGAACCGAAGTGGACCGAAACAGACATCCCTGATCTTGCCGGCAGGACTGCCCTGGTCACCGGTGCCAACAGCGGAATCGGGTTCGAAGCGGCCCGTGCGCTCGCCCAGGCGGGCGCGAAAGTGCTGCTCGGTTGCCGGAACCCGGACAAAGCCGCCGCTGCACTGGAGCGGATCCGCGCCGTCGCCCCGGATGCCGATGTCTCGCTGCTGACTCTCGATCTTGCCGACCTGTCCTCGATCCGACTGGCCGCCGCGATCGTCGCGGACACGGTTCCGGGCCTGGATCTGTTGATCAACAACGCAGGGGTCATGGCGCTGCCCAAACAGGCCACTGCTGACGGATTCGAAATGCAGTTCGGCACCAATCACCTCGGGCACTTTGCGCTCACCGGATTGCTCCTCGATCGTCTCGGCGCGAGTTCCCCGGCACGGATCGTCAACGTCAGCAGCCAGGCTCACCGCATGGGTCGGATCAACTTCGACGATCTCGATGCGTCTCGTGGCTACAGTCGCTGGTCGCGCTACGGCCAAAGCAAAGTCGCCAACTTGCTGTTCACCTACGAACTGCAGCGCCGGTTGGCCGAACGTGAGTCGTCCACCATCGCCGTTGCCTGCCACCCCGGCGGTTCGAACACCGAACTGTTCCGCGACTCGGGTCGGCTGATGCAGTTCTTCCAGCCGGCCGCGCAATGGGTGATGCAGTCACCGGCAATGGGGGCCCTCCCGACCTTGCGCGCTGCGACCGACCCAGGCGTGATCGGCGGTCAGTACTACGGCCCCGACGGTCTCGGCCAGACGACGGGCTTCCCGGTCAAGGTCCATTCGAGCTCCTACAGCCACCGCCTCGATGTCGCAGCCCGGCTCTGGCTGGTTTCCGAGGAACTGACCGGGGTCACCTTCCTCGACTGAACGGCCTCGACTGAACGGCTTCGACTGATCAGTCCGGTACCGGGGCCCATTCGAGCGGAGTCGGCTGCAGCAGACGATCGTCCATCTCCGTCGCAGTTGCATCCAGATCGCGCCACCAGCCCGAGACCAGCAAGACCACGACCACGATGACGAATGCCGCTGCGTCGAGCGCGAGGGCGGTCCGAAAGCCGATCGCATCGCCGAGCGAGCCGAGCAACTGCGTGCCAACCGGGATACCGGCGAGAATGCCGAGGAGGTAGAAGCCCATCGCACGGCCGCGGAACTCGTCGGGCACCGTGCCCTGGATCAGCGTGTTCAGCGCAACTGCGATCTGCAGGTGGGCGACGCCGGCGAGGAAATAGGCGAGCTGACCGACCGGGTACGAACTGGTCAGCGGGAGCAGCGCGATTGCAACAGCGAACATCATGAACGCGCCGAGCGCCTGCGACGAACGAGGGATTCGGTCGCCGAGCACGATCGCGAAGACCGAACTGACCAGCGCTCCGAGCCCGAGCGCCGTCAGCAGTCCTGCGTTGCCGTCGCTGGTGCCGTTGAAGACCCGTTCGGACACCGCCGAGGCGATGTACTGCAGGGACTGCCCGAACGTGCTGGCCAGGAACGCGAGGATCACCGCCAGCCGCAGCGGGCGACGGGCCCAGACGTACCGAGCTCCGCCCTTGAGGCCGTCCCACACCTTCTGCGATCGCGCTTCGGTCGAGTTCGTTCGTGGTCGCACCGTGAACAGGGTTGCGATGACGAGCAGATATGTCGCGGCGTTGGTCAAGATGGCGGCGCCGATACCGCCGAAGGCGACGATCAGTCCGCCGAGCGCAGGGCCGATCGCACGGGCGAGGGTGTATTGCACGCTATTGAGGCGCACCGCCTGCAACATCTCGCTGGGAGGCACGAGCAGCGGTACGAACGATTGCCATGCGGCAGTTTGGAATCCGGTCGCCACCCCGTTGACGAACCCGATTGCGATGATCCACCACGGAGTGACGATGTCGCTGACGTACAACCCCCACAGCGCGATCGCCATCATCATCTGAACGGACTGGGTGACCTTGAGGATCGCCCGCCGCGAGACGCGGTCGGCCAGGACACCGGCATAGGGGGTGAGGATCACCGCCGGCACGAGCGAGGCGACCGTCGAGAACCCGAGCCACGAACCGCTGCCGGTCAAGTCGAACAGCAGCGCCTGGACTGCGACGAGTTGCATCCAACTGCCGCCGTTGGAGATCGATGCCGCTGCGAAGAACAGGC
>JANOEM010000586.1:0-3765 GCA_031413195.1 Actinomycetes bacterium | reverse complement strand
GTCGCTTGGTCGCCCTATTGAGGCTGCCGATTCGACCTGCCCGGGTGGCAGGCACTGCGCAATGAACTCCGCCCCCTCGGCGTCGAGATCGTAACCGTCTCGCTCGAGCTCAGTGGGCCCGACGCGTCGCGTCCTTTCATCGAAGCTGCGCACCCCGAGCATCCGTCCTTGCTCGACCCGACCCACAAGCTCGACGCCCTGTTCGGGGTCGTCAACATCCCCAACGTCATCTGGATCGACGAAAGCGGCACGATCGTGCGTCCGGCCGAGCCCGGATGGCCGGGGCCGCAGGAATACCCAGAGTCGATGAAGCAGATGTTGATCGAACGCGCGGCCCAGGCCGCCGCGTCCGCCACATCCGATGAGGAAGGGAGCGCGCCGGCTCGCCCTGACCTGATGAAGCTGCTCCAAGGCGGGCAGAACCGAGAGGCCTATCCGGATGCCATCCGCGACTGGGCCCGCAACGGAGCGGCGAGTCAGTTCGCGATGTCGCCGGAGCAGGTGGTCGAGGCGTCGCAGCCGCGGTCGACGGCCGATTCGGCGGCGGCGGCGCACTTCGAACTCGCCAATCACTTCTGGCGGATCGGGAGTCGCGACGCGGCGATTCGTCATTTCAACGAGTGCCACCGGCTGCAGCCCGACAACTGGACCTACAAGCGCCAAGCCTGGTCCCTGGTGGGTAACGAGCGCGTCGGCGGCGGCGATTTCGGTCGCTTCAGCCAGGTGCCCCTTCCTGGCGAGGAAGCCGATTGGCCGTTCATCTCCAACTTCGAAGCCGATGTCGCGAAGCTCGAACCCGGTCAGTACTACCCGCGAACCATGTAGGCCACGCCGGCCCAGAACGCCGCACTCCAACGTCACGCAGTCCGCCCGACGCCAGCGCTTTGTGACCGGCAGTCGGCGCCGCGACGTTCGTCGCTGGTAGGTCGAAGGTCTTGACAGGATCCTTGAGGCGAGGGACGATCGGTGTCCGAGCTTTGTGGAAGCAGGCGTTCTGGACGAGACACATCAGCACTTTCCGAGCCGCTCGCAACTGACGCATCGCACGTACGGGATCGTGCTCGCTGGCGGCCGAGGCAGTCGCCTTCACCAACTCACCGACTGGCGAGCCAAGCCGGCGGTACCGTTCGCAGGCAAGCTGAAGATCGTCGACTTCGCGCTGAGCAACTGCGTCAACTCCGACATCCGCCGCATCGGCGTGCTCACTCAGTACAAGGCGCAGAGTCTGATCCGACACATCGAGCGCGGCTGGGGCTTCCTGGCCACGTCGCTGGGCGAGTTCGTCGATGTTATTCCCGCCCAGCAACAGCATGGTGAAGTCTGGTACTCCGGCACGGCCGACGCGGTCTGGCAGAACATGGGCATCGTCCAAAAGGAACGGCCCGACTACGTGCTCATCCTCGGGGGCGACCACGTGTACAAGATGGACTACGCAGTGATGCTCGAGGAACACGTCGCCAGCGGGGCCCGGCTGTCGGTGGCATGCGTCGAGGTGCCGCGCGAGCAGTCGATCGATTTCGGGGTGATGGCGGTCGACGCCCACGACCGCATCACCGAGTTCAGCGAAAAGCAGCCCGAGGCGCCAACTATTCCGGACCGGCCGACGCACGTTCTGGCCAGCATGGGCATCTACGTCTTCGACACAGACTTCCTGGTCGAGCTGCTCTCGGGCGATGCCCGAGATCCGGCGTCGAGCCACGACTTCGGTCGAGACGTCATCCCGGCTGCGATCAGGCGCGAACCGGTCCACGCCCACCGCTTTGCCCGCAGCTGCGTGAACATGGTCGGCAACGAACCGTACTGGCGCGACGTAGGGACCGTCGATGCCTACTGGGATGCGCACATGGACCTCACCCATGTGGTCCCCGACCTGAACCTGTACGACGACAGTTGGCCGATCCTCAGTCTGCAGCCTCAGCTGGCACCGGCGAAGTTCGTGTTCGACGAGGACGGCCGGCGCGGGTCGGCGGTCGACTCGCTGGTGTCCAGTGGCTGCATCGTCAGCGGCGCTGTCGTGCGGCGCTCGGTGCTGTTCTCGAAGGTGCTTCTCGACCAGGGGACCGTGATCGAGGAGTCGCTGGTGCTCCCCTACGCAACGATCGGCCGAGACGTGACAGTGCGGCGGTCGGTGGTGGACAAGTACTGCCACCTGCCCGACGGGTTCAGCGTCGGCACCGATCACGACGCCGACCGAGCGCGCGGATTCCACGTGACCGAGCGCGGCATCACACTGGTCACACCCGAGATGCTCGGTCAGGATTTCCGCAGCCGAGGCGGGACCTCTTGAGGCCGTTCGGCACTTCGTAGAGCAGCGCTGACGCCCGACGACAACGTTGCGTCGTCGCTCGCGGGGTTACCCGAGTTCGTCGCGTAGCTCACGCGACATGAGATCGAGCACCGCTTGACGTGGTTCCTTGCCTTCGTGGAGGACAGCACAGACTTGAGCGGTGATCGGCATCTCGACGCCGACGCGTGCCGCGAGTTGGTGCGCTGCGCGGCTCGTGACGACTCCCTCGACTACCTCGTCCATATCGGCGAGGATCTCCTCGAGTCGGCGTCCCTGCCCGATCGCCAGACCGAGAGAGCGGTTGCGTGACAGGTCGCCGGTGCAGGTCAGCACCAGGTCGCCCATGCCCGACAGCCCTGCGAAGGTCATCGGCTCGCCACCGCGCGCCGCTCCGAGCCGGGTGATCTCGGACAACCCGCGTGTGATCAGCGCGGCACGCGTATTGCGACCGAAACCGAGACCATCGGAGATCCCAACCGCGATCGCGATGACGTTCTTGAGGGCGCCACCGAGCTCGGCGCTGATGATGTCGTGCGATGAGTAGACGCGGAACGAACCCGTCGCGAACATCGTGCGCACGTGTTGCACGCGAGCGGGGTCTCTGCCCGCTGCGACGACAGCGGTTGGTTGCCCGGAGGCGACCTCCGCCGCGAACGATGGGCCCGACAACACGACCACCCGTTCAACGGGCACGCCGAGTTCGGCGAGGATCTCGTGCGGTGTCAGCAGGGTGTCGAGCTCGATGCCCTTCGACACCGTGACCACGAGCCCGGTCTCACGCAATGCGCCACCAGCACGTTGCAGGACTGATCTCATGTGTTGGGTGGGGACGGCGTTCACGATGATGTCCGACCGCTCAAATGCCTCGTCGAGATCACCGGTCGCCTCGAGGTCGGGTCCGAGATCGACACCGGCGAGGAACGTCCGGTTCTCGTGGATAGTCCGAATGTCCTCGACCACGTCCGGCTCGTGCGCCCAGATCAGAGTCGGCACACCTTGGTCGGCCAGGAGCCGCGCAAGCGCGGTTCCCCATGCTCCAGCCCCGATCACCGCAGTCGACTGTCGGTCGTCCACCCCAGACCCCCTCTGCTTGGCTGCAACGGCTCCTCGTCACCCTACGCGACTTCGGGTCAACCAGACGCGGTCGGCCAACTAGGCTCGTCATTTCACCGGGTCACCGACACAATCCAACAGGACGTGCCGAATGGGCATTCACATCGGCATCGAACATCGCACGACGTACCGCTTCGACCGGGCCGTTCAGATCCACCCGCACGTTCTGCGGCTGCGTCCTGCGCCGCACTGCCGAACACCGATTCTGGCATACAGCCTGCGCGTCACGCCGAGCGAACACTTCGTCAACTGGCAGCATGATCCGTTCGGCAACTTCATGGCGAGGCTCGTGTTCCCAGAGCCGGCGAAGCTGCTCGACATCACGGTCGACCTAATCGCCGACCTGACCGTGATCAACCCGTTCG
>JANOEM010000585.1:0-2145 GCA_031413195.1 Actinomycetes bacterium | reverse complement strand
ACGCCACAGTTGCCGGCAACGACCGTGGTCACGCCGTGTCCGCTGGAGGGCTCGAGCAGGTCGTCCCACGTGGCCTGGCCGTCGTAGTGGGTGTGGATGTCGACCCAACCCGGCGTGACTATCTTGCCCGTTGCGTCGACGACCTCGCCGGCCTCACCGAGCTCGGCCCCGCCCGGTTGGAGGCTGATCGCGGTGATCCGTCCGTTGTCGATCGCGATGTCGGCGGTGAAGCGCGGTGCTCCGGTGCCGTCGACGATGGTTCCCCCGCGAATGATGAGATCGTGCATTTCGGCCCCCGTTGCTCGGACGTGATTCGTGCGTACGTGAAATCTAACGCACCGTCAGAAACCTCAGGGACCCGGGAGGCGGATCATTCCCCACATGTGTGGGCCATCGAGTGGCACGTCCCATTCGCTGCGAACGGAAAAACCGAGGTGGTTGTAGTACGCCACGTTCTCGACGCTCTCGGTTTCGAGGTACAGCGGCAGCGCTTCGGCCCGGCACCGCTCTGCTACCGGCTCGATCAGCGCAGCCCCGATGCCCTGGCGTTGCCAGTGAGGGTGGGTTGCCAACGATTGGAGGTACCAGTGTTGTTCGGCTGGCATGTTCTCGGCGAGGAGAGGTCCGAGCGCCGAGAATTTCGCGAGCAGTTCGGCCGAGAAGTGAGACGTGGGATCGGACGGAACCTCGACCGGCGGGCGTCCTGGCGGAATGAATGCAGCTACGGCAACACCGTCGTCGGTGGTGAAGGTCGCGTCGTGGGCAAACCAGCGCCGAAATGCCGGCAGAAAGACCTGGCCGTCTCCACCAAAGTATTGCTCGTCGGTCGGGTACAGCCAGCGCACCAAGGGGTCATCCGCGAACGCCCACATCGCGGATCGGCAGATGCGGACGAGATCGTTCTCGGTGGCTCTGCGGACGTTGGTCATCGCTTCACCATATTCTGGTCAAAGACGCTCGATGACCGTGACATTGGCCTGGCCGCCGCCTTCGCACATGGTCTGCAAGCCGTAGCGGCCACCGGTGCGTTCCAGCTCTGCCAGCAGTGTGGTCATCAGTCGGGCCCCCGTCGCTCCGAGGGGATGACCGAGCGCGATCGCGCCACCGTTGACGTTGACCTTGGCGTGATCGAAACCGGTTTCGGCGAGCCAGGCAAGAACAACCGGGGCGAAGGCCTCGTTGATCTCGACCAGGTCGATGTCGTCGACGGTGAGGCCGGTCCTGGCCAGAGCGCGCATCGTGGCCGGGATCGGTGCCGACAGCATCATGATCGGATCGTCGGCCAGTACGGTCATGTGGTGGATGCGGGCCCGAGGCGTGAGGCCGTGGTCCTTGATCGCTTGTTCGCCTGCGATCAACAACGCGGCGGACGCGTCGCTGATTTGGCTGGCACAGGCGGCCGTGATCTGTCCATCGGGGGTGAGGGTTTTCAGCGAGCGAATCTTGTCCCAGTTCGGCTCGCGCGGGCCTTCGTCATGGTCCAGTCCGTTGAGCGGGACGATCTGGCCGTCGAATCGCCCTTCGGCTTGAGCCCGCAATGCACGCAGATGCGACTCGACGGCGAACTCCTCCAACTGGTCTCTCGTCAGGTTCCATTTGTCGACCATCAACTCGGCGCCGACGAACTGGTTGACTTCGCCATTGCCGTAACGGGTCGTCCAGCCCGTGGATCCGGTGAACGGATCGGTGAAACCGAGCGCCTCGCCTGCAGTCATTGCCGAAGAGATCGGGATCATGCTCATGTTCTGTACGCCGCCGGCCACGACGAGATCCATCGTGCCGCTCATCACGGCCTGGGCAGCGAAGTGAACGGCCTGTTGAGCGGAACCGCACTGACGATCGATGGTGACTCCGGGAACATGCTGCGGCATCCCGGCGGCCAGCCAGCAGGTCCGAGCCACGTCGCCAGCCTGGGGGCCGACCGAATCGACGTTGCCGAACACGACGTCGTCGACCGCATTCGGATCGACGCCCGTACGCTCGATCAAAGCGCGGATGCTCGCTGCTCCGAGATCGGCCGGATGAATGGTGCTGAGTGTGCCGCCTCGTCGACCGACGGGCGTACGGATGGCATCGACAATGAACGCTTCAGGCATAACGGCGAGGCTACGACACCAAGGTCGCGCAAAAACAGCCGGGTCAGTA
>JANOEM010000584.1:0-9959 GCA_031413195.1 Actinomycetes bacterium | reverse complement strand
ACCCGGGTCTTGACCGGATACTTACTCAGCTCGGCGCGGATCTCGTCCATCGGCCGGTTGAGGTCGATCTGCACGACGGCCATTGCTGGTTGTTCGGCGTCTTGTCGCTCGAGGTGTTCGTGCGTGACATCAGGCAGGAATCGAGCAGGATCCGTCTCGAGTTGTTCGAGAAAGATGCCGACCTTGGTGATCTTGCCGAGCGCCTGACGATCGGCACTGCAACTGACCGCCATTCCGACCGGACAGCTCGCGCCGTGGCGCGGGAGGCGGATGATGCGAACGTCATGGCAGAAATACTTGCCACCGAACTGCGCGCCGATGCCTGTGTCCTGGGCGAGCTTGAGTACCTGCTGTTCCAGCTCGAGGTCTCGAAACGCATGGCCGAGAGCGCTACCGTGAGTGGGCAGGTTATCGAGGTACTTAGTGCTGGCGAGCTTGGCGGTCTCGACCGCGAACTCAGCTGAAGTGCCGCCGATCACGACGGCGAGATGGTACGGCGGACACGCTGCAGTGCCGAGGGTCTTCATCTTCTCGAACAGCCACGGGAGCAGTGACTTCGGGTTGAGCAATGCCTTGGTCTCCTGGAACAGATAGCTCTTGTTCGCGCTTCCGCCGCCCTTGGCCATGAACAAGAACTTGTAGGCATCGCCGTCGACCGAGCTGATCTTGATCTCCGCCGGGAGGTTGTTTCCCGTGTTCACCTCGTCGTACATCGTGACCGGAGCCATCTGGCTGTAGCGGAGGTTGCTCGTCTGGAAGGTGTTGAACACACCACGGGCGATCGCCTCCTCGTCTCCGCCGACACGCCCCGCCTCGTCGCCGACGGTCAGGACGAACTGGCCCTTCTTGGCCTTGACAATCGCAGTGCCGGTGTCCTGGCACATCGGGAGCACCCCGCCCGCCGCGATGTTCGCGTTCTTGAGCAGGTCGAGCGCAACGAAGCGATCGTTGTCGCTGGCTTCGGGATCGTCGAGGATGCTTGCCAACTGAGCGAGATGGGCGGGCCGGAGAAGGTGGGCGATGTCTCGCATCGCGGTCTCGGTCAACAGCGTGATCGCCTCCGGGGTGACCTTCAGAAAAGTGCCGTGCGGCGTCTCAAACGTGGAGATGCCCTCCGTGCTGATCAGACGGTACGTGGCGTCGTCTGGGCCAAGGGGAAGGATCTCGCTGAACTCGAACTCCGGCATGACGAAAACCGTAACGAACGCGGCCGTTGAATCAGCGATCCTCCGGCCGTTTCCGGGGAGACGACCGAGATGACCGAGAGGGTGCGGCGGCGGCGGGGTCGGTCGGCCAATTGTGCTTGGGGTATCGCCCGGCCATCTCCTTGCGGACCTCCGCCCACGAGCCGGCCCAGAAACCGGGGAGATCCGACGTGATCTGGATCGGTCGGTCGGCGGGGGACAGGAGATGAAGGAGCACCGGGACGCCCGCTGCCGACGGATGCTCGGTCGTGCCGAACAAGTCCTGAACTCTCACGGACGACGACGGCTGCGCACCGCTGTAGTCGAGAACCATCGATCGCCCTGTCGCGAGTCGTACGTGGGTCGGTGCCAACTGATCGAGATGCGACGCCTGCGGCCAGGCAAGTCCGGCGCGCAGCACGGTCGCAAGATTCAACTGGGCGACCTCGGTAATGCTCGTCATCCCGTCGAGGTACGGCGCGAGCCAGGTTTCCAACGTTCGAACCAAACCGCCGTCGGACCAGTCCGGCCACCCGTCTTGTCCGGACCTCGCGAGGAACTCGACTCGCCGACGGAGTTGTTCGGCATCGGGACTCCACCGCAACGGTGCAAGGCGGGTCGAACGAATTCGATCGATCAACGCAGCTGTGGCGTCCGGCCCCGGACCGGGCCGGCGCAGCCGTTCGTCGAGTTTCATGTTGCCGAGGCGACGTTCGATCCGTTCGATGATGTCGCCCCGGTCTTTGTCCCACGCCAACGAATGGCGGGTTTCGACAGAGTCGCCGAGGGTCGCGGCGACTTCGTCGGCGTCGATCCCGGCAGCGAGCCGGAGCCGGGTGTTCTTGCGGTCGCCGTCGACGTCGGCCGCGACGACGAACGTCTCGTGAGCAAGCGGATCGTCTTTGGCCACCCACGCGCCGGTCCCGGTTCGAAGTTGAAACTGTCCCGGCTGCGAGCGGCGAACTGCGAGTCGATCCGGGTACGCCAGGACCAGAACGGCCCCCGCTCGGTCGGCATCGATCAGGTCGAGATCAAAGGGGACGCCGACGCGGCGGGCGATGTCTCGGGCCCGCCGGATCAGTCGGTCCACGGCGCCGCGATCGGCGCGGGGATGCCGCTCGTCGCCGGTCACAACTCGAATCCGCAACGACAAGTCGGCGGGGAGATCGTCGGCGCGTCCACGCAGGATGTCGCGATCGTCGAGCAACGCCGCGATCAGGCAGGCCAGTGCTCGATCGCCATCGCCGACCGAGTCGACGACCATCCGCGCCAAGCGGGGATGGGCGGGAACGTCGAGCATCGCCCGTCCGGTCGCGGTGATCGAGTCGTCGGCATCGAAGGCGCCGAGCATCCTCAACAACTCGGCGCCCTGCGACAGCGTTCGAGCAGGCGGCGGATCAGGGAAGTCCAAGCGGTCGGCAGGGGTGCCCCACGCGGCGAGTTCGAGGGCGAGGCCGGCCAGATCGACCTGGGTGATCTCGGCCTCGAGGTGGGCGCGCCGCGTGGAGTGCTCGAGTTTGCTCCACATCCGGTACGCGACGCCCGGTTCGGTGCGTCCGGCGCGTCCGGCGCGCTGATCGGCGGACGCTCGGCTGGTCGCGACAGTTGTCAACCGCGTCATTCCGGTGCGGGTGTCGTAGCGGGGAACACGAGCCTGGCCGGCATCGACCACGATCCTCACCCCGGCCACTGTCAAAGAGGTCTCGGCGATGTCGGTACTCAGGACGACTCGGCGTCTCCCGGGTGGCGACGGGTCCAGGGCCCGGTCCTGATCACCGAGCGACAGCGCCCCGGCGAGCGGATAGAGATCGACGTTCGCGGCGACTTCCGGTCCGAGCGCGTGCAGGACGCGGTTGATCTCGCCGATACCCGGCAGGAAGACGAGGACATCGCCAATGTCGTTGCGCAGGGCCAGCAGCACGGTCTCGACGACCGCTGCGTCGAGCTTCAGCCCGCGCCCGGGAGGCGACCACCGGAGCTCGATCGGATGCGTGCGACCATCGCTGGTGATGATCGGCGCCGGGGTGGCGCCGCCGAGCAATCGAGCCAGGGTCTCGGCCTGGGGAGTAGCCGACATCGCCAATAGCTTGAGGTCCGGCCGGAGGTTACGGCGCGCGTCGAGCGCAAGGGCGAGGCCGACATCGGTGGGGAGGTTGCGTTCGTGAACTTCGTCGAAGATCACCAGTCCGGTGCCGGGAAGTTCTGGATCGTGCTGGAGGCGACGAGTCAGCACCCCCTCGGTGACCACTTCGATTCGGGTCTCGCGTCCGATTCGGCGCTCGTCGCGGGTCTGGTAACCAACGGTCTGCCCGATCTCCTCGCCCAACAGGTAAGCCATCCGGTGACCCGCCGCGCGGGCGGCGAGGCGGCGGGGCTCGAGCATCACGATCTTGTTGCCGCCGAGCCAGGGCTGATCGATCAGGCGCAGTGGTACCAGCGTGGTCTTGCCGGCCCCGGGTGGCGCGACCAGGATCGCCGACCCATGTGCTCTCAGCGCTTCGACGACCTCGTCGATGACCAAGGCGACGGGCAGTCCGTCGCTCGCATCCGGAAGTCGAGTCACGATCGGTCGCGCATGATCAGACGCGCATGCTCAGACGCGCATGATCAGACGCGCAAGATCGGACGCGCATGATCAGACAATGGCCGGCGTGCCCTTGTACGGCACCGGATCGCCAGGTGCGGGAATCGTCGGCCGTGACCACACGGTTGCCGTCGCAATCGAATCCGCGACTTTTCGCCATTCAGCGCCGTTCCAACCCTCGGCGGCTGAGGCGACGCGGCCATCCATCGACACGAAGACGAACGCGGGCAACTCGTTCAGGCCGAGCGAACCGACGAACGCTCGGTCGGGGTCGCAGAACACGAGGAACTCATCGGCGAGCGGGCCGAGGAAGGATCGGGCCTCGGCAGCCGCGCACGTCACGACGAAGTTGCAGCGGACATCGGCTCCCTGGAATCCGGTCAGGACGCGCGATGCGGTCTTGAGGATCCACGAGCTCTCGTTGGTGTACGGGTCGAGGACAACGCTTGCGAGGTTGAAGGTGGTGAGCCATTGCTCGAGCGGACGACTCTCGCCATCGAGGGCGGTGAGGACGACGTCGAGCGAGGGGTTGCTGGCCACGGAGTGCAACGGTAGCGCGCCGTGCTCTCGTGGTCACACTCTGAAACCTCAACCGGTAGCGTTCGTCGATGTGCACCCGATCGAGCGTCTCCGCTACGTTGCCCGATCCTCCGGCGGGGATCAACGGATGCTGGTCCGGGAAACCGCGACGGCGATCGC
The DNA here is from genome assembly GCA_031413195.1 of Actinomycetes bacterium. Classification (GTDB taxonomy): domain Bacteria; phylum Actinomycetota; class Acidimicrobiia; order Acidimicrobiales; family Ilumatobacteraceae; genus WLMZ01. The sequence continues at coordinate 5,492 of JANOEM010000584.1, read as the reverse complement.
CGGGTTGAACCTCGACCCGGCGGGCCTTGTCGTCGCGTGCCGGCGGATCGTGGAACGGCATCCGTCCTCGGGCGCGTTGTGGTGGTTGTGCGCAAAGCTGGTCACATCGGCCGAGCCGTTCCGCGAGGCATGGGGGCTTGCCGACCAGATCGAAGAGGATCCGACACCGAACGTCGTCGTCGATCTGCTGCCGGATGAATCGACCGTGTGCGTCGTCGGCTGGCCGGATCTCGCCGGCGAGGCACTGATCCGCAGGGGCGACATCACCGCGCTGGTGATCGACTCCAACGATGAGGGCAGTGCGCTGGTTCGGAGGCTGCAGCGTGGCGACGTCGACGCGGAGGAGATCCCGCCCTGCGGCACTGCGGCCGCTGTGCTTGCCTGCGACCTCGTCGTGATCGAGGCACTCGCAGTCGGCCCCGATGCCGCCCTGTGCTCGCTCGGCTCGCTTGCAGCGGCGGCCGTGGCGTACTGCAGCGAGATTCCGGTGTGGCTGGTCGCCGGCCGGGGTCGGCGTCTTCCCGAACCGATGTGGGCCACGATGCTGCGCCGACTCGACGATTCCGACGACGGGTGGAATCGGCTCGTCGAGAGCGTTCCGCTCGCGATGGTTTCGTCGATCATCGGAGTCGACGGCTTGGCCGATCCCGTCGGTGCTGCGCTCGCTCCCGAATGCCCGATGGCAGCCGAGCTGCTGCGGTCGAGCGCGATGTAGGACTGGCCTCGCAGTCAGCGCTGTCCGGATCGGGCCGATCCGAATCCGGCCGCGACGGCGACTTGGCGTGCAGTGTGCAGGACCTCGTCGTCGCTTCCGGCGAGCAGACCGACCGTGAGTCGGAGCGAGGGGTGGTCGTTGCGAACCATGAACGGTTCACCCGGCGCGGCGCCGATGCCCTGGGCAGCGAGCGTGATCAGTGCTGATCGCTCGTCTTCGACTCGCATCCAGAGGTTGATGCCGTCGCCTGCCGTGAACGGCACTGCGTGTTCCGTGAGCACCTCGGCCACCAGCCGGCGCCGCCGCGCATATTGGAATCGAGCGTTCTCGAGGACGTCATGGGTGGATGGATCGGCGAGCAGCGCCACCAGCACTGCCTGCAGGATTCGGCTGCTCCACCCAGGCCCGAGCAGGCGGTGATTGGCAACGGCGTTGACAACATCTCCGGCACCTCCCATTGCCGCGAGGCGAAGGTCGGGGCCGTGGCTCTTGGAGAAGCTACGGACGTGGACCGTCCGTGATGGCAGCGTTGTGCCGAAGCTGACGAGTTCGCTCGACGCGATTCCGCCGCTGTGATCATCCTCGATGATGATCGCATCACTGGCCGCGAGGATGTCGGCGAGTTCGCGATGGCGCGCCGACGTCAGCGAGACCCCTGTCGGGTTGTGCGCCCGCGGCTGGATGAACACAGCGGAAGGCCCGCTGCGCAACGCCTCGCGCAAGCCCTCGGCCGACATCCCCTCGTCGTCCACGTCGACGCCGATCACATCTGCGCCGAGCTGTTCGAGGAGATCGAGCAACGGTGGAAAGGTGGGGTGCTCGACCACGACGCGATCGCCGAGACGGACGACGACCTGGGCGATTCGGTCGAGGGCGTCCATCGCTCCGTCGACCACGGTGAGCTGCTCCGGCTCGAACGGCCACTGCCGGCGGAGGATCTCGTCGAGCTCGGCAAGGACCGGGTGATCGAGGTAGCTGCTGGTGAGCGATTGCCGGCTGACCATCGCAACGACCCGACCGAGGTCGGGGAGCAGTTCCGGATCGGGCGTGCCGGTGGACAGATCGAGTGCGAAATGACCGGGGCCCTCAGTCACCCGCCGATAGCGCCGAGCACCGCCGGGACCGGTGGGTCGACGGACGAAGGTGCCGAGTCGCCCCCTCGCCTCGATCGCCCCGACAGCGGCAAGGGTCTGCCAGGCCTCGCTGACGGTCGTCGGTGAGACACCGAGCGCCCGCGACAATGCACGGACAGTCGGAAGCCTGCTGTCGGTGGCAAGGGTTCCCGCTGTGACCATCCGACCGATTGCAGCCGCGATCCCCCGAGCACTTCGATCATCGATCGCGTCGACGATGTCCACCGTCATCAGTACCCCCCTCTGACCCCGAATTGTGAACGGCTCATAAAGCATTGTGCGGTAACAAACCTATCATTGTCAGCAGCTTGCTGTTACATATACGATTCGCCCACTGGCCACCCGGGGTTCAGGCACCGACGACGCAGTGGGGGAACCATGGCAGAGATCATCAGGGCAGCATTGGTGCAGACCGATTGGCCGGGCAGCAAGGACGAGATGCTCGACAAGCACGAAGCCGCTGCCCGCGAGGCGGCGGCTCAGGGTGCGAAGGTCATCTGCTTCCAAGAACTGTTCTACGGTCCGTACTTCTGCCAGGTCCAAGAGACCCAGTACTACAGCTACACCGAGTACATCCCCGATGGCCCGACCACCAAGCGGTTCCAGTCCCTGGCCAAGGAACTGGGGATGGTGATGGTGCTTCCGATGTACGAGATCGTGCAACCGGGGCTGTACTTCAACACCGCCGCGGTGATCGACGCCGATGGCACGTATCTGGGCAAGTACCGCAAGCAGCACATCCCGCAGACGAAGGGATTCTGGGAAAAGTTCTACTTCACGCCCGGCACCGGCGGATACCCGGTCTTCGACACAGCGGTCGGCAAGGTCGGCGTGTACATCTGCTACGACCGACACTTCCCGGAGGGGTGGCGGGCGCTTGGTCTCAACGGAGCGCAGATCGTGTTCAACCCGTCGGCGACCCATCGCGGGCTCAGCGAGTACCTGTGGCGCCTCGAGCAACCCGCCGCTGCAGTCGCGAACATCTACTACGTCGGCGCGATCAATCGGGTCGGGATCGAAGAACTTGGCGAGAACGACTTCTACGGCCAGAGCTACTTCGTCGACCCAGAGGGCAAGTTCGTCGGCGATGTCGGCGACCCGTACAAACCCGAGATCATCGTCCGCGACCTCGACATGGGCAAGCTCGCCGACATCCGCGACCGTTGGGCGTTCTACCGTGACCGCCGCCCCGACGCCTACGACGAACTCGTCCGCCGCTGATCCTGCTCACACCACGAAATTATCTGGCGAAACAATCTGGCGAAACAATCTGGAGGCTCACATGACTCGCACACTCATCACCAACGGAACCGTGGTCAGCCCAACCGGACGGCAGTTGATCGACGTCCTGATCGACGGCGAGACCATTGCCGCGATGTACGCGCCTGGCCAGGCCGCGCTTCAGGGGGTCACCCCTGATGTCACGATCGATGCAACAGGCAAGTACGTCATCCCCGGCGGCGTCGACGTGCACACCCACATGGAACTGCCGTTCGGTGGCACATTCGCCTCGGACACCTTCGAGACCGGATCTCGCGCTGCCGCTTGGGGCGGGGTGACCACCATCATCGACATGGCCGTGCAACGCGCTGGCGAGAACGTGTTCGACGGCTTGGCGGAATGGCACCGCAAAGCCGACGGAGAATGTGCGATCGACTACTCGTTCCACCAGATCATCGGAGGTGTGGACGAGCAGTCGCTGAAGGCGATGACGTATCTCACCGAGCACGAGGGCATCAGCAGTTTCAAGCTCTTCATGGCGTATCCGGGTGTCTTCTACAGTGACGACGGCCAAATCCTGAAAGCGATGCAAACCGCTGCCGAGTGTGGGGCGATGATCATGATGCACGCAGAGAATGGCATCGCGATCGATGTCTTGGTCCAGCAAGCGCTTGCGCGTGGCGACACCGATCCCCGGTTCCACAGCTACACCCGCCCGTCACCGCTCGAGGCGGAAGCGACGCATCGAGCGATCGTGCTGTCGCACGTGGCGGGCAACGTTCCGCTCTACATCGTCCACATGTCGGCCGGCGATGCACTGAACGAGGTCGCCGCCGCCCGCCATCACGGACGCAACGTGTTCGCCGAGACCTGTCCCCAGTACCTGTGGCTGACGCTCGAGGAAACGCTCGGTCAACCAGGTTTCGAAGGTGCAAAGTGGGTCTGCAGCACGCCCGTCCGGTCTCGTGATCATGATCCGGATTTCGTCGGCCAGATGGGTCACGGCCATCACGGTGATCTGTGGAAGGGCTTGCGGATGAACGAACTGGCCGTGGTGTCGACCGACCACTGCCCGTTCTGCATGAAGGATCAGAAGGAACTCGGCATCGGCAATTTCTCTGCGATCCCGAATGGGATCGGTGGCGTCGAGCATCGGATGGAACTGATCTATCAAGGCGTCGTCGCCGGCGAGCTCAGCCTCGAACGTTGGGTCGAGACGTGTTGCACGACGCCGGCGCGCATGTTCGGGATGTATCCCAAGAAGGGCATCATCGCCCCCGGCGCCGATGCCGACGTCGTGTTGTGGGACCCGAACACCAAGACAAAGATCGGGATCAACGACAAGCACCACATGAACATGGACCACTCGGCATGGGAAGGGTGGGTGATCGACGGCAAGGTCGACACCGTCATCTCGCGGGGAACCGTGATCGTCGAAGCCGATCAATACATCGGCCGCAAAGGGCACGGTCAGTACATCAAGCGTGGGTTGTCGCAGTACCTGGTCTGACCCGCCGTAAGCACTTGGAGGAACGTGAAATGAAGAGAATCAGTCATTGGATCGACGGCAAGGTGGTCGAGGGGACATCCGGTCGTACCGGTGTCGTCTGGCAGCCGGCGACCGGCGAGCAGCAGGCAGCAGTAGACCTCGCATCGGTCGAGGAGATGAACGCGGCCATCGCGGTAGCCAAGCAGGCCTTCCCCGCCTGGCGGTCGACGAACCTGTCGCGTCGTGCCGAAGTCATGTTCCACATGCGCGAACTCGTCGACGCGAACCGCAAGGAGATCGCTTTGCTGTTGTCGTCCGAGCACGGCAAGGTGCTCAGCGACGCTCTCGGCGAAGTGGCTCGTGGGCTCGAGAACATCGAGTTCGCGTGCGGGGTGCCCAATCTGATGAAGGGTGGCTTCAGCGAGCAGGCATCGACCGGCGTCGACGTCTACAGCATCAGACAACCCCTCGGTGTGGTCGCCGGCATCACCCCGTTCAACTTCCCGGCGATGGTCCCGATGTGGATGTTCGCAAACGCGCTCGCATGCGGCAACACCTTCATCCTCAAGCCGAGCGAGAAGGATCCATCGGCGAGCATGTTCATCGGCGAACTGCTCAAGCAGGCAGGCCTGCCCGACGGCTGTTTCAACGTCGTCAACGGTGACAAGGTCGCGGTCGACGCGATCTTGGATCACCCTGATATCGCCGCCGTCAGCTTCGTCGGTTCAACACCGATCGCGAAGTACATCTACGAGACCGGCACCAGGAACGGCAAGCGTGTCCAGGCCCTCGGCGGAGCGAAGAACCACATGCTTGTGCTGCCCGATGCGGATCTCGACATGGCTGCCGATGCAGTGGTCAGCGCTGCATACGGCTCGGCCGGCGAGCGGTGCATGGCGATCAGCGTCGTCCTGGCCGTGGACTCGGTCGCCGA
>JANOEM010000583.1:0-1512 GCA_031413195.1 Actinomycetes bacterium | reverse complement strand
TGTTTATGGCTTCCGCGAACGACCTGCTGTCGGTCTTCATTGCGCTGGAGTTTTCCACCATCGGATTCTACGTCCTCGTGGCCTATCTCCGTCACGCCCGCCCGTTCGTGACCCATCACAACACCCTCGATCTCGACATGTACCTGCGGATCGCGCTGGAACTGCACCTCAAACGGCTCATCGTCGGCGGTATGGAGCGGGTGTTCGAGATCGGACGAATCTTCCGCAACGAGGGGATGAGCACGCGTCACAATCCCGAGTTCACGATGATGGAGTCGTACCAAGCCTTCGCCGACGTCAGCGACATCATCGCGCTCACCGAGGAACTGATCGTCAATGCGACCAGGGACGCGCTCGGCACCACCTTGTTGAACATCGGTGGCGAAGACATCGAACTGGCCGAACCGTGGCCGCAGGTGCGGATGATCGATCTCGTCGCGGAGGCAACGGGGGTCGAGGTTCACCCGTCACAGCCGGTCGAAGACCTGCGCCTGCTGGCGGCGCGCTACGACATCTCGTGTGCGCCAAGGTGGGGATCCGGCAAAATCATCGAAGAACTGTTCGAGGCAACCTGCGAGCAGGCGCTGATCCGGCCGACGTTCGTCACCGGTCATCCGGTCGAAATCAGTCCACTCGCCCGCGTCGACCGCAACGATCCCCACCTCACCGAGCGGTTCGAGCTTTTCGTGAACGGCCGCGAACACGCCAACGGCTATTCCGAACTCAACGATCCGGTCGAGCAGAGGTTGCGCTTCGAGCAGGAGCAACTGGCCAAGGAGGCCGGCGACGACGAGGCCGGCAGCCTGGACGAGGATTACCTCCGCGCGCTCGAGTACGGCCTGCCGCCCACGGGTGGGCTCGGTGTCGGCATGGATCGCGTGGTGATGTTGATCGCCGGGGTGCACTCGATCAAGGAAGTCATCCTGTTCCCGACCCTTCGCCCCGAGGTGTACTGATCGTTTCTGCGGTGTGACCGAAGTCCCCTTGGCACGCCAGAAATGTGTCCGGCCGGAAGGGCTCGCAGTCGCTACCGTGGTGTCACGTGCGCCTGTCCGGTCTGAGCCCCCTCCGTCACCGGACGTTTTCGCTTTTCTGGGGCGCCGGGGCGGCGTCCGACATCGGAACGTGGGTCCAGCTCGCGGCCATCGGCTCACTGGTCGCTGTCAGCAGCGGCAGCGCACTGGCCACCGGAATGGTCGCGGCGGCGACGTTCGCGCCGCAGGGGATCTGCTCGCCGATCGGTGGTCTGCTCGCGGACCGATTCGATCGCCGGCGGGTGTTCCTGGCGGCGCTCGGAGCACAAACCGTGATGACCACCATCATCGCAATCGCGATCGGCTCAGGTGTCCGTCATCCCGCCGCACTCAGCGGCTTGGTCCTGTTGCAGGCCAGCGCCGGTGCGCTCGGCGGCCCATCTCTCCAGGCGATCCTTCCCGACCTTGTGCCCGCTGACGAGCTCACCGCAGCTGTGGCACTCGGCATCACGAGCTGGAACTCGGGCAGGGTGATCGG
>JANOEM010000582.1:0-5153 GCA_031413195.1 Actinomycetes bacterium | reverse complement strand
TTCTTGGCGGGGGTCTCGGCGCCGTTGCTGCCCTCGACCGGGTCACCGGTGAAGTCTGCAGCATTGACCTTGACGACGTCGCTGTACTTGTCGGTCGCGTTGGCCGGCAACTGCAGCACAATCTGACAGGTGGTCGTCGCGTCGGCGTTGGTCGGGCGTCCGTTGACATCGAGACCAGCGGCCTTGGCGAGGACGAAGCCGATCTTGTCCGCGCAGGTGGTGGACACCAGGCTTGCGCCGGGCGCACCGGGCAACGTGGAGACGACAGCGTTGCCACTTAGTCCGTCACCGATGGTGACCGTGCCGACAGGCGTACCGGCGCCCGCACTGTTGAGGAAGAAGTTGACCGAATCGGTGATCTGCTTGATCGTCAGGGTCTCGGTGGTTCCCCGGTTGTAGATGTCGATGTCGAAGGTGATCTGAGCACCGGGTTCGATGATCTCTGCACCCTTGTCGGTCTTGAAGACACCGATCTGCGGTGGTGCGCCAGGCACGAGGCGATCGGCTGGATCGGTTCCGGATCTGGAGTTGCCGTCGTCGTCTTCACCCGTGACCGTGATGGAGTTCCGCAAGTTGTCGCCTTGCGCAAGTGTGCCGAGCGCCAGCGTGTTGATCGAGAAATCACACGAGACAAACGCACCAGGTGCCAACGTCGTATTGATCAAGGTATTGCATGTTGTGGCCGTGACCGCGCCGCCGACAGTGGTGATGTCGAGTGCAGCGCCGAAGTTGGCGAACGAAACCGGCGCTCCGGCCGCGTCGACACTCATCTGGTCGGTGACCACTGTGATCTTCAACGGCTCGACAGCTGTGGCTGGGTTGGTGATCTTCACCGTGTACTTGGCCCTGCCGCCTGGAGCGATCACGTCGCCGGCGAGGTCGCCAGCGTTCTGCTTCTCCACCTCGATCGTGGGCAGTACGTCGGTGACGTCGACCCGGGCGTCGTCGAATGCCGTGACGGTGCGATCGAACTTGTCCTTGCCCGTGGCCGTGACCACGTCGTCGATGCGATCGGGAGTGTCACGGCCGGTGTAGCTGATGGTGAAGGTACACGTGCGGGTCGCGCCGGCAGCGAGCGCCTGACCAACGACGGGGGTGTCACACGTGTTTGCCGTGAACACACCACCGGCTGCTGGGCCGGGGTTGTCGAGCGCGAGGTTGAGAGTGGTGGCAGCACCGAGGTTCAGTTGAACTGCATCGGTCAGCGCAGTCACTTGCGTGATCGGCTCGGTACCGGTGTTCTTGACATCGACCGTGTAGGTGACGGAACCGCTGGTCTCCTCGAACGACGCGGGCGCAGCAGACTTGGTGACCTGAAGCTTCGGCGCTGGGACGAGCTTGTTGGTAAACGTACAGACCACATTGTCGCCTGCACCCAACGTAACGGTGGTGGAGCGAGTGAGCAGATTGACCTGACCGCAGTTGAGACTGTCGAGGTCCCATCCAACGAGCGCGCCCTCGCTGATGGTGTACGTGCCGGGAACGAGCGGCACAGAGGTCAACGACTCGTTGTCCTTGAGGACCTTGTCGGCTTCGTTGACGTTGAAGTTGGTCGTGAACGTGAAGTCACCGGCGGTCGCGTCGGGCAGAGTCTGCTTGATGATCGTGATCGTTCCGGGACGCTGGTTCTTGACCTTGCATGTGACGATGTCGGACTTCTGGATCAAGAACTCGGTCGAGTCGCTCGGGTTGATGAAGCTGAACTTCACCGTGTCACCCGGAACAGGAGTTCCCGCCGGCAACTCCTTCTTCAGTGCGACGTTGATCTTCGATGCAACGCCGAGTCGTGAAACCTGGCAGGCAGGGGTCGCCGTTGACGTCGTCGACGGATCAAGGGTCCAGCCCGGGTCGAGGGTTTCGGTGAAGGTAACTCGCGAGTCCCACGCTTGCGGATTGGCAACGGTGTAGGGAGTCCATTGGAAGGTCGCGATGCCGGAGCCCGCGGTGGCGATGGTCTGGCTGGCAGCCGCAGGCGGCGAAGCACCAAGAACGGGCTTGACCCACTCGAAATTCGGTGTGCTGTTGATTCCGGCCGGCAGGGGGTTCGGCTTGAGCGCTCCGACCGTCGTCGTGAAGTTGACTCCGTTGACGGCTACGCCGGATTGGTCGGTCTTGGTAATCGACAGCGACGGTGCGCAGAGGCCGAACACGACGAGGGAGATCGCATCGTCGAGATCGGCGAAGTCAACGACCTTGAGGGCGTCGGTGGTACGCACATCGAGGGTGCCGCTTCCGGTCCACGTCTGCAGCGACGCCGGGTTTGGCTCGACCAGGTTCGTCAGACGGTTGAAGCTGGTGTTACTGCTGACGCCGTTGCCGACTGCGATGGCCAACACATGACCGGGACGCTCCTGCAACGAGTTCATCTCGCCGATCGCGGCGTCGGCAGCATTGTCGTTTGACACCGAACCGCCGCCGGGGCTCGCCAACGTCGTGTTCGGGTCGCCGTCGGTGATGAAGATGACGAGCGGTGCGCCAACATCGTTCGTGCGAGGGAGATCGGAAAATGGAGTCAAGGCCTCGGAGAGACCGGCTTCCCAATTGGTGAAGTTGGCGGGAATGTAACGCTGCGCGGCATTGCCGTTATCTGCAGAGTCGAGGTAGGTCGTGACGTTGGTGACAAGGGAGTCATTGACCGTCCGGAACGCCGTGGTGCCACCGATGTTTGCGTCACGCGCGGATGTCGAGAATTCAACGAAACGAACCCGTGATCCCGTGCCGTTGAGGCCGTTGACCAGCGCCTTGGTTGCTGTCGAGACGTTGCTCTCGAAGTTCGCGACCGAGCCGGACTCGTCGAGGACGAAGATCACGTCCGTACCGCAGGATGCCGCCAGATCAGGGTTCTCCTTGACCCCGGCATTCGGCCGGGCTGCGACCACGACATCGAGCGTGCTGACCACGCTCACTCCCGCAATCAAACCGGTTGCCGCTGCTGCACCAAGGAATCGCTTTACGCGTTGTGTACTCATGCCGTTAATACTCATAGTGTTCGTCTCCGCCTCACATGAACGTCTGAATCCCGACCATGATCACTGGAGAACAGGCCTACGTACAGGGCATTGAGCCGGAATGGGCCGGATGGCCTAGCGCTGTGCGTGGTGAACCAGACAAAGAACAGAGCTGCGACATCAACCGTTGAGTGCAGGTTGAGACTTCACGCACGGTGAACGGTTATCTGACCACCATCTGTGTCGACCACGATCGTGTCACCTTCGCCAACGCCGCCCTCGAGGATCAGCGTTGCGGCGCGGTCGCTGATCTCGCGCTGGATCACCCGCTTCAAGGGTCGGGCACCGAAGGCCGGGTCGAAACCCTCGTGGGCGAGATGGCGCATCGCCTCCGGAGTCACCTCGAGCGTGATCCGGCGGGCAGCCATTCGATCTCGAAGCGATGTGAGTTGGATGCCGACGATGTGGGAGATGTCGTCTTCGGTCAGGCTCCGGAAGCGGATGATGTCGTCGACGCGGTTGATGAACTCGGGCTTGAAGAAGCTGCTCGGTTCGCCCTGGAGGTTGCTCGTCATGATCAGCACGACGTTGGTGAAGTTGACGGTTCGGCCCTGCCCGTCGGTCAGCCGGCCATCGTCGAGGACCTGGAGCAACACGTTGAACACATCGGGGTGGGCCTTTTCGATTTCGTCGAGCAGGATCACGCTGTACGGCTTGCGACGCACGGCCTTGGTGAGCGTGCCGGAATCTTCGTAGCCCACGTAGCCCGGTGGCGCGCCGATGAGGCGGGACACGGAGAACTTCTCCATGTACTCGCTCATGTCCACTCGGATGAGCGCGGACTCGTCGGCGAACAGGAACTTCGCCAGCGCGCGAGCCAACTCGGTCTTGCCCACGCCCGTCGGACCGCAGAACACGAACGAGCCAATCGGCCGCTTCGGATCCTTGAGTCCTGCGCGGCTGCGGCGAATCGACCGCGCAATCGCGCGGATCGCCTCGTCCTGGCCGATCACGGTGCCGTGAATCTCTTCCTCCATTCGCAACAGCCTCGCAGTCTCCGCTTCCTGCAGGCGCGTGACCGGAATTCCGGTCCAGCGGCTCACGATGAACGCGATTTCCTCTTCACCCAGCGTAGGCCGGTGCGACTGGCGCCGCTTCTCCCACTCTTCCTGCTGCTTGCGAATCTCCGCCTGGAGTTCGCGCTCTTTGTCACGCAGTGACGCGGCGCGCTCGAAATTCTGGTCGCGCACGGCGGCTTCCTTCTCCGTGTTGACCTTCTCGAGTTGGCCCTTGAGCGCTGCCACTTCCGGCGGCGGTGCCTGAGCGGCTAGGCGCGCGCGAGCACCGGCCTCATCGATGACGTCAATGGCCTTGTCCGGCAGGAAGCGGTCGGTGATGTAACGCTCCGACAGCTTTGCCGCCGCCAACAGCGTCTCATCCGGAATCGAGACCTTGTGATGGTCCTCGTACTTCTTGCGGAGACCTTTGAGGATCTCGACGGTTTCGTCAACCGACGGCGGATCCACGATCACGGTCTGGAAGCGGCGCTCGAGCGCGCCGTCCTTTTCGATGTATTTGCGGTACTCGTTGAGCGTGGACGCACCGACGCACTGCAACTCGCCCCGCGCGAGCGCGGGCTTCAGCATGTTGGATGCGTCGATCGCGCCTTCAGCCGCGCCTGCGCCGACAAGCGTGTGCAGCTCGTCGATGAACAGGATGACGTTCTTGTTCTGCGCGATCTCGTTCATGACGGCTTTCAGCCGCTCTTCGAACTGACCGCGATATTTGGTACCTGCAATTACGGCGGCCATATCGAGTGACAACACGCGGTTGTCGCGCAGCGACTCGGGGCACTCGCCGTTGGCAATCAACTGCGCCAAGCCCTCTACGATCGCGGTCTTGCCGACGCAAGTTTCGCCGATGAGCACCGGGTTGTTCTTCTTGCGGCGCGTAAAGACTTCCATCACGCGCTCGATTTCCTTAAAGCGCCCGATGGTCGGGTCGAGCTGGCCCTCACTCGCGAGCTGAGTCAGGTCGCGGCAGAAGTGATCGAGAGCCGGCGTCTTCGATTTCTTCTCGCCCTTGGTCGCCGCCGGCTGAGGCACCACACTCGGCTGGCCTGGCGTGCCCCCCTGCGGCATCTCGGTCCCGAGCAGGCGCAACGTCTCGGCGCGCGCCGCCTCGAGGTTCACACCCGCCTCGGAG
>JANOEM010000581.1:0-10202 GCA_031413195.1 Actinomycetes bacterium | reverse complement strand
ATCTCGACAAACGCCGGCCGTGTGTGGTGGTGTCCTCCGACGATGTGCTCAGTGTGAATGTCTGGCAGACCCACGTCGTGCCAATCACTTCGAATGTTGGTCGCGCGGGCATCGCCGGCAACGTGTTGCTTCCCAGCAAAGCAAGCGGGTTGCCGAAAGACTCAGTCGCTGTTCCGCTCGGGCTCGAGTTGATCGACCGGTCACTCCTCGGCAACCAAGCCGGCAGGCTGCCCGGCGTATTGATTGACGACATCGACGAGGGCCTTCGGGCCGTCCTCGGCATCTGATCGATGGGGTCGTTCGGCTGAGGGTGCGGTACACCGTCGGCCGCGACACCGAGAACAACTCGCCGAGATCTGAGATCGTGTACTCGCCGGCTTGGTGCATCCTCTTCAGCTCGCGCTGCTGTCTCGGAGTCAGCTTGGGCCGGCTGCCCTTCAGATCTGACCGCCGAGCGACAGCGACTCACCGCGTTTGGCGAGGGAGGCCGGGACGCTCGCGTTTGGTGCCGCTGATGCCATGCTCGATGTAGACGCGATCGGGCGTTGGGCGGTGAGGTCTTGCTCGTCAGTCGAGCATCGGTCGTATCCAATCAATGTTTCATCCATCCAAGAACCGTGCCGCACCCGGTCGCCCTGATCAATCGGCGAGCGTCCGAAAGCCACCCGTCATGTGAGACGGATCTCGCCGAACCTCCCGTCGGGTAACGAACCAGCGATTCGTCCGACGGTCATCCCCCTATCGGACTCTCACCGAGCGCTCGACGGCGAATATTCCTGTGAAAGTGCGGCGCCGCAGTAGGGCCTCGTTCTGTGTGGGCCTTTCGACGATCGAGATCGGATTACCGGGCGGCGGCGCATTCCGGCAGGCTCGTGTAGGACCCCCACCCGGGACTTACGTCGAGCGCGATCAGCGCGCCCATGGCGGGCATCAGGCGCTAGTTGGGTCCCACACTCGTGAGCGTCTTGGCCCGTCGCGGGGCTCAATCTCGGCTGAGTTGAAGACGCTGGCAATCAACCAAGAGGTACTCGCCAGACCGTCGTGACGTCGTGCGCGGAAACCCACACCGCATCGCTATCGGCTGCAACGCTGCCGCTCCCGACGGGCGGCCCATAGCGAGCGACGACGGTCATCGTGGCCGGGTCGATCTGGGCGACGGCGACGTCGCTGACCCGAGCCCACACGAACCCCCCGCCGACCGCGATGTCGCCACCGTCGACTGGAGACTCGGAGACCACGACGGTGCCGTTGACGGCGTTGGTCGACGGATCGATGAACGAGACGGTTCCGGCGGAGTTGTTCATCACCCACAGGCCGCCTTCGCCCACTGCCATGAACCGCGCACCTGCATCCACATCGATCGTCGCCTGCTCGACACCGGTCATCGGATCGAGCCGATGAACGAGTGCGTTGCCGGCGTCGCTCACCCACAGCGAGCCATCGGTGAACCTCATTGCACTGGCACCGGACGGCGCCGCGAACGTGTCGGTTACGGCGTTGGAGGCCTGATCGATGCGTGCGATCTGCAGTTCGGCTCGACTCGACATCACCCAGACCGATTCGTTGCTTGCGGCGATCGACGACTCCTCGGCAAGACCCGCGAACGGCAGCGAAACAGTCGCTGCGATCAAACGGTCCGCGACGTTGATTCTCACCAGGGTCGTGGCGCCGCAGTCGCCAGCGAAGAGCGAGTCCGCCGTGGAATCCATCGCCATGCAGACATCGCCGACGAAGGGGAGATCGGCCACGGAAGCGGCCGAGATCAGGTCGTAGCCGACCACACCGCTGGACACGTTGGCGACCCACGCCGCGCCGCCCGCGATGGTGATCCAGTCGGGGTTGGGACGTGCGTCAATCGGCGTCACGCCCGTGACGTCGCCGATGCGCTTCGCGCTGGGCAGGCCCCCGGAGGTCATCGTGGGTGGCGCAGCGGTCGAAACAGGCGCTGCCTGCGTGGTTGGCGGATCCGTGGCGTCGACCACGGCCGATGTCGAGGAGTCACTCCCCCCGCAGCTGGCAGCGATCACGCACGCGAAGCCGACGAGCGCGAAGCTCTTGCAGGTTCTCATCTTGAGATCCTGACATACCGCGGTTTGTGTCAGCACCGATCGTCGGCCGGCTCGCGACAGGCTGCGTCACGGTGAGCACGGCTGGCGGGCGAGCCCGTCTGAGAACGACCCCAGTCCAGCGGTCACAGCCGCGGCGCGATGCCGCCTTGCAGACGGCAGCCCTCGCCCGGTCGACCCCGAGATAGTTGTTGCTCGCGTGAACAGCCGAGAGTCGCAGGCGCCGGTCCACCTTGTCGGGGCCGCACATATCGCGTGGCAGAAGTACCGCCGCGCCCGAGCAGTACCGCAAGACAGAACACTCCCACACGCACAAGGCTTCCGGCGCGGGCCGCAGTCGGCGCTGCGCTCGTTAGACAGTGCCGACCGGAAGTGTTCGGTTGAGGACCGTCAGATGAGACGAGCATGGGCGACCGCTCGGGGTCCGACCCGAGCACTCTGAACCGTCCGTATGCCATCCCCGTAACGGACGTCCGCTGTTCGAGTGCTGCGAGCCGTTCGAGAACCATTCCTCCTGGTGGTGGGCGGGTGGGGCTCGAACCCACGACCCACGGATTATGAGCGAGTAGCCCGCGAGCCTGCGACCAGGGCTTATGCACCTCTACGTGGGGTTTCATGGTTGTGCTCGACTCTCTCGACCCTTCGCCGCCGGCGCCGGTCATCGAACCCGTGTCACCTCACAATTTCAGGCAGTCAGCGCCCGCTCGCCGGCGACTCCGAGAAGACCCCCATCAGCCGCTGGCGAGTGAGCGAACCGAGCGTCGGAGGATACGAACCCGCACGCACACGTTCCCAATGAACTCGCCACGTTGGGGGAGCGATTCGCATCGACCGCCCGCCACCGTCTCGTTCACTCGTCCGGTCGGGTTGAACAGGGTCCGACGAAGACCGTCGATCAGGGAGTGAAGCGGCTGACGAACGCGTCTGTGTCGCCGAAGTTCGCCGGACACACCACGGGCGGTGCGGGCTTCACGGAGGGATCGGTCGTTGCGGGGTTCACGCCGGTCAGCGTGTAGCTGAGACGATCGGCGCCGTCGCTGCGGATGACAAAGCCGTTGTCGGAAAGATAGGTCTGGTAGGCGTCCACGTCGGCGCAACCCGCGCCGTGCCGGCTGTCGGTGGCGATGAACCAGGCGCCGGTGTCATCCGAGACAAGCGTGCTGTAGTCGCCCCAGAACTGGCGCTGGAGGTTGTTCTGTGCGCTCACGGCGGGGTCCGACGATGCGGTTGAGATCCGCACCGGGGTCGACCATGAGCCAGCGGACGGCTTCGAGACGGCATAGGCATCGATCGATGCGTTGCCTGTGCCGAACGTGTCCGGGTTGATGGCGGTCTGGGTCTGGTAGGCAATGTCGACACGGCCGTTCGGGGCGACGTCCATTCCCTGGTAGAACGCGTACCCCTCGTTCCCGCTCACCTCCACAGGTGGGCTCCACGTGCGCCCGGAGTTGGTGGAGGTCGCGACCACGATACGACCACCGTCAGCGTTGCGGTTGGCCCATGTCGCGTACACCGTTGTGCTCCCGGGCCTCGGGTCGGCCGCGATTGTCGGAAACGAGTTGGTCCGGAAGTTCGACCCGGGAATCGGGTCGTCGAGGTCGGTGACGGACCCGATCGTGATCGGCCGAGTCCACCTCTTGCCACCATCGGAGGAGATCGACACGACCTGGCTGAAGCCCTGCTCGAACGCGACGTACGCCGTCCCGCCCGGGCCGACCGCAATCGAGGATCCCTGCCTGCCGTTGCCGGTGCCGTTGTTGCCGGCCGGGGAGAGCTGCTTGGGGGAGTCAAAGCTCGCGCCGCCATCAGTCGACGACGAGATCATCATCGGCTCGTTGCCGTACCCGGTGGCCGTCGCCGATCGGAACTCGGTCCACGACAGGTAGACACGACCGAAGTACGGGCTGGTCGGCGACGCGTCGACGTTGATCCAGTTCTTGTCGTTGAAGTCGGCGTTGCTCGTCTTGGTCGTGCCGATCACCGGTGCCGACCAGGTGAGGCCATTGTCGTCGGAATGGCTCACGACGACGTACTTGAACCCTTTGGCTCCGATCACCGTCGCGAGCGTCGAGTAGTAGGCCCGCGCCCCATCGGCATATGTGAATCCGCCGTTGCCGTCGGGCTTGGGCCCGTAGGCGATCACCGGGTCTCCATCGGAGATCACACCGGCATCCAGCCAACTCGCCTGATCGTCGAGCAGACCACGATTGAACCAGGTGACGCCGCCGTCGGAACTCGTGTAGACACCCGCCGTGCCAACACCAGGGAAGAAGCCGCAATCAGACTCCAACGCATCACCACGCACCGGCCCAGGCCCGCACGGCGGCTGCCGCTGCTCGTCGTTGGCGC
The DNA here is from genome assembly GCA_031413195.1 of Actinomycetes bacterium. Classification (GTDB taxonomy): domain Bacteria; phylum Actinomycetota; class Acidimicrobiia; order Acidimicrobiales; family Ilumatobacteraceae; genus WLMZ01. The sequence continues at coordinate 5,787 of JANOEM010000581.1, read as the reverse complement.
CGGCGATCAAGAACCTGGCGGCGACCGGATTCTGGGCGATCGTCGGCTCGTTCTGCTTGTTGGTCGGGAAGACCGCCGTTGTATTGGACGTCGGATCACCTTCGACCTGCGGATTGTTCGCCTGACTGTCACCCGTCGACGTGACAGCGAGAACGGACCCCGCCAACGACAATGCAACGAGCGGCGCCACAACGACCGCCCCCAAACCAGTTCGACGATTCATCGGTCTCACCCTCCGAACTCAGACTTCGCGGCGCGGCACGCCTCAGACGCGGACTTTACGCCTACCAGATTCAGAACGCCAGAACGACTGTCCCGCGAGCCGAACAACCGCTCAGGATCGGCACGTCGGAGAGCTCACCACCATCCCAAGACGCGCGTTTCCGGATCTCACAGTGGAGCGTCACATATCGATCGGTATCCGAGACGGCGTCCAACTTGTCAGCTCCGACGGTGGTCGGGCGCAAGACGTGTCCGGTTGAGGACCACCGGCATCTGAGACGTGCATAGGCGACCGCTCGGGGTCCGACCCGAGCACTCTGAACCGTCCGCACGCCGTCCCCCTATCGGACGCGGGGCGGCCCGGTTCGCTGGTGGTGACCTCGTTCAACGAGGATGAACCTTGTGCGAGATCTCCGATTCGGCCTGACGCGGACGGTGTTCAAACTCCGACCGCCCCGAACGTCGAAGGTCGAGCGCCGGAAGGATCTGATTGCACGGATGTCCGATGGCGTGACGCTCTTGGCCGATCACTACGTCCCCGACGGCGACACGAATGCGCCACTTGTGCTCATGCGCAGCCCGTATGGTCGACGAGTGGTCTACGGGCTGCTAGCCCGAGCGCTTGCCTACGAGGGATTCCAGGTGGTCATCCAGAGTTGCCGCGGTACCGACGGCTCGGGTGGACGGTTCGACCGTCCGATGCAGACCGAGAGCGATGACGGCCGCGACACAGTTGCGTGGCTGCGCGAGCAAGACTTCTACCCGGGACGATTCGCCACGTTCGGAGGTTCCTATCTCGGCTTTGTGCAACTTGCCCTTCCACCGGAGTCGAAAACCGAGCTGTTCGGTGCCGTGCTCCAAGTCACTCCGTCGAGCGTCCATGACGTCGGTTGGCCCGACGACGGGGTGCTCGCTCTGTCAGCGGGACTTGGTTGGTCGATTCAGGCCCACCGCAACCCGGCGTCCTACCGGAACTGGGTTCTTGTCGGACGTGACGGCAAGTATGTCCGTGCTGCCGGCATGACCATGCCGCTCCTGCAGAACTATGCGGTGGGGCGGAGATCGCGAATCGGTTTCCTCGAGGAGTGGTGGACCCATCCCGATCCGGCCGACGCGTTCTGGAGAGATCAGGACCAGCTCGACTCGCTCGACACCTATGAGTGCCCCGTGCTCGTGCAGTCCGGTTGGCACGACATCTTCCTCGAGTCGAGCATCGCACAATACGAGCGGCTTGCCGTGAGAGGCGCAGACGTTCGATTGACCGTGGGGCCATGGTCGCATAACACCTTCGAGGCCAACGGTTTACGGATCGTGCTTGCCGAGGCAGCGGATTTCCTGCGAGCCGCGTACGGGCTCACACCGCCGTTGGACACCCCGCGAGTGCGGCTACTCGACGCCCGATCTGGTGAGGAACAGCAGATCGATGTGTGGCCGCCGGCGAGCGACAGCGAGCGTCACTACCTCGCACCCGGCGCGCTGCAACCTGATGCGGCCGACCGCGACGTGCGACCGACGTCGTTCACGTACGACCCGAACTCGCCGACTCCCCAGGTCGGTGGCGCGCTGCTCGAGCCCGGAGGTGGTTCCGTCGACAACAGCGAGCTCGAAACGCGCGCCGACGTCGTCACCTTCGACGCCACTCCGCTGGCTGAGGACGCCGACTACATCGGAACGCCAAGCGTCGAACTCTGGATCACCTCCGACGTGTCAAAGCCGCAGCTGTTCGTCCGCTTGAACCTCGTCGACCCGACCGGCCGATCAACGAACATCACCGACACGATCGTCGCCGTCTCAGCCAACGGCGACGTCCCCGTCAGGGTCCCGGTGACACTGCCGCCAACATGCCTGCGCGTGCGCCGCGGCGAACACTTCCGGCTTGTGGTCGCCGGCGGAGCCTTCCCCCGCTTCGCCAGAAACCCGGGCACGGGCGAGTCCCCAGCGACCGCCACCACATTCCTCAGCGCCCGAATCGACGTCCACCACGACGCCGAGCACGCGAGCTGGCTGACGGTCCCGCACATCAAGACTTCGTGACGCAGGACTTCGCTCGGACAGTGCCGGGTATCTGCCAGGGACCGGCATCCGAGACGTGGATGGGCGACCGCTCGGGGTGCGAAACAAGCGCTCTGAACCGCCCGTATGCCATCCCGTGTCGGACACATGTCCAGTCCCCAACGTGGTCGTGTACTGACGACAGTTTCGACAATCAGCCCGCCTCAACGAGCGCTCCGTAGCGTTGTAGTGCCGCTTGCGCTGACGTGCCGAGCAGGTTGCCGATCTTCTGCCACGAGGCACCGGCGCCACGGGCGGCGATGACGGCGTCGGCGACCTGGCGTTCATCGTCGGCGCTGGGTTCGTAGTCTTCGAATCGTTTGGCGAGTTCGTCGGCTTGGTCGAGGATCTCTTGGATTGAACGTGGCATGGGAGTCACCTCAGGAAATTGTTGCGGGCGGTCATGGCGTGCACGATGAAGTCGATTCCGTCGCCTTCGACGACGCCGATCTCGAGCAGGTGGCCTTCGGTTGCTGCTGCGATGAGCAGTGTCAGGCCGTCGAGATCGAAGACGCGTGCACACAGCACGTCCGGCTCGCAATTCTGTCCGGTTGGGGACCGCCAGATGAGACGGCTCGCATCGCATCCCTCATTGGGCCAGCACATGGACATTCCGTGCGGCGGGCGTCCCCTATCGGCTTCAGGAAGGCAGGCTCAACTCTGTTGTCGCTTCACGGCTTCGAACACCGCCGCAAGATTCGGCCCGTGGCCAGCGGCTAACGAAGCGTTCAGAGTTCGCAACACGGACTCGAAGAGATCCGTATCGACTCCGCTAGTCCGGCCGAACTCCGTGATTGCGTGAAGGGCCTCTGCACCGCTGGCAAGCCGAAGGTTCGTACTCTCATAGCTCCTTGCAGTGATCATGGCGACGTACTCCCCGAACACCGCTGGCATCTGTGTGGTGAACTTGCCGATGACATCGGCGAGTAAATCGAGCGGAGTGCCCGAGGCATCACACATGGCAGCGGCACTCACGAACGCGTGAGCCGTGACGTACACGAAGGCCAGCGCACTCGTGTTGATCACAGCGGACGCGGTCGGATCAGCACCGAGATACCTGATGTCGCCGCCGATAGCGCCCACTATCGATTCGCATTGCGCGAACGCCGAGGGGTCGCCTGAGATGAGGACCTGGCAGTCGGTTGTTCCTACAGCGTCCGGAAACGCCATGATCGAGCCGTCGAGATAGGCGGCGCCATGCTCCGTGAACCAGTCCGCAGCATCGGCCACCTCGGTAGGGACACCGTTTCCGAGCTGGATCAGCGCCTTGCCTGCCAGTGAGCCCGCGATTGCTGGGTCGTCAAAGAGCGTTGCTGCGACGTCATACCCGCGGACGCAGACCACGACGACATCAGACCTCGAGACAGCATCACCAACCGACAAGGCGACCGAAGCACCTTCAGCGGCCAGGGGTCGACACTTCTCGCTCGAACGATTCCACACCGTGAGCTCATGACCAGTCCCAGCAATGGCCCTCGCAAGCGCGGATCCCATGGCGCCCAAGCCGATCACGCTCACCGTCAAGCCTTCGCTCACCACGTCCCCCTCACTTGCTGCGCCGACGGGTCGGTTCGGTCACCGACGCTCGTGGTGCGCTTTGAAGTATCGCACGAATCGGTGTTGCGGGTGTCGAGATCGAACCGCACACCGAACAGAGGCAGCAGGGACCTCCGTCCCTCGGGCCGAAATCCAAGAGGCGCACAATGAGAGTGCAGCGTCCGGTTGAGGACCGCCAGATGAGACGGCTCGCATCGCATCCCTCATTGGGCCGACTCACGAACTTTCTGTCCGCACGCAATCCCTCAAACGGACTGCCTCGGAGAGCCATGATCATCGGTCCGACAGAGAGTGACAATTTTCTGTCTCGAACGGAGTCGAGACATCGAAGTAGCGTTCGGCCGCACGCTCTACTGCTGGAGGCAACGCCATGGCCGAACCAACCGTCGTTCCCGGAGCCACGACTCACGTCGTGCACTCAGCCTCGATCCACCGACTCGGCTTCGGTGATCGGCCGGTGAGGGTGGTTTGGGTGGTGGCTGCTGCGTGAGACGGTTTCGATTGTGGGTGGGGCGTGGTGAGGCAGACCGGGAGCTGGTCGGGTTGGTGGCGTTGGGTCGGTTGTGCGGCACGCCTGACCGCAAGGTCGTGTTCAGGTGGGGACGGGTTCGAGTGCTCGGAGCGTGTCAAGGATCTTGGTGAACGTGTCAGCCCATGGCCAACGCGACGGCAACCGCAAGGTTTGTTGTCCGGCATGGTTGACGAGCCGGCCGGGCAGTGCGAGCAGTCGGGTGCGGACGGTGCGCGCGACGATCAAGCGGTCGGTGTCGTGCCCGCCGAGACGAGTCGTCCAACGCATCATGTTGTGCGCCAAGATCGCGATCTGGAACCAGGCTGAGTTCGCGGAGAACACCCCGGACGGGAGATGCTCGAGGCCGGCACCGGCTTTGAGGTCTTTGATGGCGAGTTCAACGGTGGCGTGTTCGCGATGGAACCGGTCGACGTCGACGACGTCACCATCGAGGTCGGTGAGGAACGCATGGTGGCGCCAATCGGGCCACAGCTTCTGTTGTGCGACGCCGGTGAAACGGGTGCGGCGAACGATCATGCGTCGGGTGACTCGTTTGGTGCCTTTGCCGGAGGTGTAGTCGCATTCGGCGACTTCGGCTTCGCCGTCTTTGGTGTACTCGATCGATTGCCAGGCGTCGTCGGCGATGCCCGCGATGGCTGTTTGGACCGCGGTGGCACTGGTTTTGATCGCCATCGTGAACCGAACGTCGAGGCGGTTGAGGTTGAGCATCGTGGCGTTGCTCCAGAACCCTGCATCGAACCGGATCGTCAACTTGCGGGTCTTGTCGTCGCGGCGGGCTCGGGCGACCAGCTCGTTCACGAAGCGTTTCGTGCCGCGCTGGGTGTTCGCGGAGCCCTTGCGTAAACGGCCATGCAGGATCTCGCCCGAACCGGCGATCGTGGCGAGCAGCGGGTGGTAGCCGAGCACATGGGTGTAGCCATAGGTGGCGCCCTGCTTGGCCTTGCCGACCACCTCACAGATCGTGGAGTCGACATCGATCGTCAACGCACCCGGCGTCGTGCCGGCCGCCCACGCCCGCTGACGTACGACGTCGTTCACGGCTTCGAGCTGGCGGACATGACCGAACGAGAAGCTGCGCAGGAACGTGCCCAGCGTCGATGGCGCCATCACCCGATGCGACACCACCACCTCCGACGCGCCGGCGCGCAACATGTCGGCGTGATCGATGTGCGAACCGCCGGCGAGCATCGTGTTCATCAACGTCAACACCTTGCGACCCGGTGCCGCGCCACCAACCCGACCATCGAGACGCACCGTCGTGTTGATCAACGCCTCCACACCGAGCCGCTCGATCAGCGTGGCGGGCAGCAGGAGCCCGGCGTTGGCGATCAGATTGTCATCGTCGAAGGTGACCCGAACGCGGTCCAGATTCTGCGATACTCGACTCACTGAAAGTGTCCCCTCGGGTTGGTTCTCGATGCGGT
>JANOEM010000580.1:0-2134 GCA_031413195.1 Actinomycetes bacterium | reverse complement strand
CCGGAGTCGTACAAGATATGGTACCACTTCGATGGTTGCGATCGCTGGTGGACACCTGACAACCGCCGAGGCGCACGGTAGCTAGCCTGCGGTGAAGTCCGGGCTGGAGGCACGCGTGAAGCCACTCGAAATCGCCGTCGTTGGTGGCTCGATCGCTGGTTGTTCGGCGGCGATCTTGCTTGAGCGCGCCGGACACAACGTTCACGTCTTCGAGCGATCGCGAGGTGGTCTCGTCGGCAGGGGTGGTGGGATCGGCACTCCAGGTCCGCTCCTCGCCGAACTGATGAAGCAGGATCTTGTCGGCCACGACTTCCCCTTCCTGGCCTGCTCGTCCATGCCGTTCGTGGTGCGAACCCTGCTCGAGCCCACGTATGGCTTCGTGCCGTGGGAGATGCCATCTCAATTCGCGATGTTCCATTGGACGTCGCTGTGGAACGCGCTCCGCAGCCGGGTGTCGGACGATCACTATCACCGAGGCGCGGGCGTCGTCAGTGCAGTAGAGGGTGCATCGGGTCGGGTCGAGCTGACCTTCGAGGACGGCTCCGGCGCCGATGCTGATCTCGTTGTGTGGGCCGACGGCTATCAGTCACTCGGCCGTGCGCTCATGTGTCCCGGAGTTGACCTGCGTTACCGGGGGTACATGTTGTGGCGGGGATTGCTCCCGGAACGGGAAATGGACCACGGCGACATTCTGGGGTCGACCGTGCCGAGGCTGTCGTTCCCAACTATGCCGGGGAACTTGGTCGCGTACTTCGTGCCCGGCGCCGACGGTTCGTCGCAGACTGGCGAGCGCCTGGTCAACTGGGCGTCGTACATTCCGTTGCCGGAGGGCGAGTTGGATTCGTTCATGATCGATCGAAGCGGCACCCTCCGGGTCGGCACCATCCCACCCGGCGAGCTACGTCCCGACGAAGAGCAGCGGTTGAGAATGCTGATGGCAGGCGAACTCCCCGACGCCTTCGCCGCGATGGTGAACAAGACAGAAAACACCTACGTGCAGTTGATCTACACGATTCGCGCACCGCGTTACCACCTCGGACGGATGTGCCTCATCGGCGATGCCGGAACCGTCGCCCAACCGCACACCGGTTCCGGAGTGTTCAAGGGCTACCACAATGTGAGCAGCCTGCTCGACTCGCTCACGCGCCACGACGACCTCGACATTGCCCTCGAGGAATGGAGTACAACGCAGGTCGAACTCGGGGACCGACTGCTGGCTCTGGGCGAACAGACCGAGCAAGCGTTCATTTGGAACCCGCTCGATCTTGCAACGGCAGACGCAGCAAGTGCGGAAGCTTGGTGGCATCACGCCGTGCAGTTTCCCGAAGACTTCGGCTTCGAGCCAAGCGCTGACAACGAGGACTAACGAGTGGTTTGGGGGCAGCCCGTCACCGACAGCACGGTCTCAGTAGCAGTGTGGGTCTCGTAGGATTCGCTGCGAGAGGTCCGTGGGTACGAGAGGGAGACCGGCACGATGGGGACGGGATCGTTGGAGACCGACTATCTCGTGGTGGGCGCCGGTGCGATGGGCATGGCCTTCACGGATGCATTGATCGATCACTCGGATGCGCACGTCACGCTCGTCGACCGTTGCCACACGGCCGGCGGGCATTGGCAGGATGCGTATCCGTTCGTCCAGTTGCATCAGGCGTCGGTGTTCTACGGCGTCGCGTCGACCGTGCTGGGGAGCGGTGCCGTGCAGCAGAGCGGCCCGGAGGCAGGGCTCCAGGAACGGGCCCATCAGCCGCAGATCCAGGCCTACTACGACGACATCCTGCGTCGCCGCTTCCTCGGCTCGGGCCGCGTCACCTTCCTCGGGGGGAGCCAGTACCACACGGACGGGTCGTCCCATCTCGTGACGTCCCGGGTGTCGGGCGAGACAGTAGAGATCGACGTGCGACGCAGGGTCGTCGACGCCACCTATCTCTCGCCGACGATCCCTGCGACGACACCCCCACCGTTCGGTGTCACGAGCGACGTGCGCGTCGTCGCCATCAACGAGCTCACGAAGTTGGCGGCGGTGCCGAGCACTTACGTGATCGTCGGTTCCGGCAAGACCGCCACCGACGGGATCGTGTGGTTGTTGGCGAACGGCGTGCAGCCAGACCGCATCGTCTGGGTGCGCCCGCGTGAC
>JANOEM010000579.1:0-9987 GCA_031413195.1 Actinomycetes bacterium | reverse complement strand
GGCTATGACGTGGTCGTCGCCGCAGGTCAGGCCTACTACCTCGACATGGCAATCGACGATGCCTGGTCGACGCGAGGCGCAAGCTGGGCCGGCGCAACCTCCCTCGCCGACGTCTGCGCGTTCGAACCCGACGCCGGGTGGTCCACCGCCGAGCGGACGCATCTACTCGGCGTGCAGGCATGCCTGTGGACCGAGTACGTGCACGACGATTCCGCGCTCTTGCACCAACTCCTCCCACGCCTCGACGCAATCGCCGAACGGGCGTGGACGGGGGGCATCATCGGCGGGCCACCCTCGCTCGCGGCTCGGTCTGCTGCGCTGCAGGCACGAACCATCACTCTCTGAGGCTGCCCAACTCGGATCTGGGTGCGCTCCGCCGAACGGGGCGGTACCGTCGCACCCATGACTGATCTGACTATCGACATCGGCATCGACGAGGCCGACCGCGAGGTGATCACCGAGGGTCTGTCCCGGCTGCTCGCCGACAGTTACACCCTCTACCTCAAGACCCACAACTATCACTGGAATGTCACCGGCCCGATGTTCCAGACCCTGCACCTGATGTTCGAGACGCAGTACAACGAGCTCGCCCTCGCGGTCGATCTCATTGCCGAACGCATCCGTTCCCTCGGCGCCCCGGCCCCCGCCAGCTATCGAGAGTTCGCAGCGCTCTCGTCCGTCGCCGAAGATGACGACCGACCCGATGCCACCGAAATGATCCGCCGGCTCGTCAAAGGCCAAGAGACCGTCGCGCGCACGGCCCGATCCGTGTTCCCCGCAGTCGAGAAGGCCCACGACGAATCCACCGCTGATCTCCTCACCCAACGCCTCCAGGTCCATGAGAAGACAGCCTGGATGCTGCGCAGCCTCCTCGCCTGAAGCACGAACGAGATATGCAACCGCCGCTGCGAGACTCGATGGTGAAGAGCGCAGGGAGTGTTTCCCCGGGATCGTTGGTCCTGGTGACGGGGTCGAGTGGCTATGTTGGCGGTCGCCTGGTGACAGTGCTGCTCGAGCGCGGCTATCGGGTGCGGTGCCTCGTCCGCACCCCGGCGAAGGTGATGTCCGCGCCCTGGCACGACCGGGTGGAGATCGTCGAGGGCGATGTCGGGAGTGAGCTGACTGAGGCGATGACGGGGGTGGACGCTGCGTTCTACCTGGTGCACTCGATCGGATCATCGGCTGAGTGGGCCGAGCACGACCGTGCGGTCGCCGAGAACTTCCGGCTCGCCGCCGAAAAGGCACGGATACGGCGCATCATCTACCTCGGCGGCCTCGGTGATCATTCGTCCGGTGAGCTCAGCGAGCATCTGGCCAGTCGTCAAGAGGTCGGCGCCGAGTTGGCCAAGGGTTCCGTACCCGTCGTCGAACTGCGCGCTGCGGTGATCATCGGCTCCGGGTCGGCGAGCTTCGAGATGCTCCGCTACTTGGTGGAGGTCCTCCCGGCGATGGTGACGCCACGCTGGGTCGACACCCGCTGTCAGCCTGTCGCCGTTCGTGATGTACTGCACTATCTCGTCGAGTCGCTGACCGCCGATGTGATGGGCCAGGTGCTCGATGTCGGCGGCCCAGAGGTCCTCACCTATCGCGAGATGATGGCCCAGTACGCAGAAGTAGCGGGGCTGCGCAAACGCCTCGTGGTGCGGGTGCCCTTCCTGACGCCGGGCTTGTCGTCACGATGGATCGGTTTGGTCACGCCGATCCCGCCGTCGTTGGCGCGACCACTGATCGAGAGTCTGGTCAACGACGTGGTGGTCACGGGTCACGCAGCTGTCGATGTGATGCCGACAGAACAGCTCGCCTATCGCGAAGCAGTGGGGCTAGCGCTCGGCCGCTCGCTGATCGGTGATGTGCCGACGAGCTGGGCGCATGCCGAGCTGGGTGGGCGTCCACCGGCCGAGCCGCAACCCACCGACCCGACATGGGCGGGTGGGACTGTGAACCTCGATCAGCGCGAACGCCAAGTTGCCGCTTCGCCGGCGGAGCTGTTCCAGGTGGTGTGCTCGATCGGCGGCCGGCAGGGTTGGTATACGAGCGACTGGCTGTGGACCGTGCGCGGGGTGCTCGACTCGTTGATCGGCGGAGTCGGCATGCGCCGCGGGCGGCTCCACCCGCATCAGCTGTCTGTCGGTGACCCACTCGACTTCTGGCGTGTCGAAGCGCTCGACCCCGACCGGATGCTTCGTCTGCGTGCCGAGATGCTCCTGCCCGGCGATGCCTGGCTGCAATGGCAGATCGAACCGACTCCCACCGGCGCCACCATCATCCAGACCGCTCGCTTCCACCCGCGCGGTCTGTTGGGCCGCCTCTACTGGATCGCCGTCGCGCCGTTTCATCGGTTCATCTTCCCGGGACTCCTCGCAGGCATCTGTGGCGACGCTGAACGGTTGCACGCCTTTGTCCAGCACCGGACAGCGAACAGCACCGACCCACTCACCTGATCTGTGCCGGCGAGGCGCCCACTCTTTGGTCAGAGACTGCCGTCGTCGAGCCGCTCGAGGATCTCGACAGCGCGGACGCGCACGGCCGGAAGGTCTTTCAGATTTCGCATCGCAGCGAGCGGACGGGCCATCCGATGGTTCGTTCCGAGTGACTCGGCGTTGCGGGCCAGGAAATCCCAGTACAGGGTCGTGTAGGGGCAGGCGTCTGGTCCGACCCGTTTCTTCGGGTCGAAGCGACACGACCGGCACGAGTCGCTCATCTTGTTGATGTACGCCCCACCAGACGCGTAGGGCTTGGTGGCCATCATCCCACCGTCGGCGAACAGCGCCATACCGATCACGTTGGGCAACATCACCCACTCTGCACCGTCGACGAAACTCGCCCGCATCCACTCGGTCATCGCCAACGGGTCCACACCGGCGGTCAGCGCGAGGTTGCCGAGCACCATCAGCCGCTCGATGTGGTGCGCGTATCCGTGATCTCGGACGTGGCCGACGACGCTCGCAACACACGCCATTTCAGTGCCCGCTTCACCCGTGAACACCGGCGGCACCGGGCGTACCGCGCGCAGCGCGTTCCGGCTGCCGTACTGGGGCATCCACAGCCAGTACACACCCCACACGTACTCGCGCCATCCGATCACCTGGCGGACGAAACCTTCGACAGAGCTCAGCGGAGCGGTACCGCGCCGGTACGCGGCTTGGGCGGCCTCGACGATCTCATCGGGGTGCAGCAGCCCGATGTTCATCGAGGACGCCAGCGCGGAGTGGGCCATCTTCCACTCGGCCGAGAGCATCGCATCTTCGTGCGGGCCGAACGAGGCGAGGCCGTGATCGACGAACTCGCCCAGCCGGATCAGTGCCTGAGCGCGTGTGACCGGCCAGGTGCCATCGGGGTCGGCGCCGAACACGGTCGACGGAAGTCGTTCAATCACGCCGAGGTCGATTTCATCGAGATCGAACAAGGTAATCGACGGCCAGGACCGACCGTCGCGGGGTGGCGGCTCGCGGTTGTCGTGGTCGAAGTTCCACCGGCCACCGACGGGCTCAGTTCCCTTGGCGCCATCGTCGATGAGAACACCGAGCCGCAACCGTTGCCATCGATAGAAATCCTCCATCGTCAGCCTCTTACGGTCGGCCGCCCAGCGCGCGAAGTCGTCGTAGTGGCAGAGGAAGCGGTCATTGCGCACCAATTCGACGCCGAGGGACTCGAGCATCGCTCGGGCATGCCAACTCATCGGCTCCATCGCAACGACGTTGTGGACGTCGAACTCCTCGATGTGGCCATCGAGCCCCTGGCGAAGTGTGCCGGCTCGACGGTGGTCGACCTCGAACCCCTCCGCTCGTAGCTCGGCCGCGAAGTGGGCCATTGCCGACAGGACGAGGTGGAGTCGCTGGCGATGCCATCGACGGGAGTTGATCTGAGCGACGCTCTCGACGAGCAGAACGCGGCAGTCGCCCGGCATCCGATCGGCCAGGGCTCCCCCGAATCGAGTGAGCTGGTCACCGAGCACCCACACGGTTGGGACAGATGGAGCAGGCACCGTCACAGTCTGACGCAATGGGGTAGCGATCAGAGCGCGGGAATGAGGGGAAGTGGGCGGCGGTTATCAGGGTTCGTGCAAGCCTTCAGGAGTCGACGGTGAACGCGGCGGGGGCAGTCCTGTTGACCATCCATCTGTTCGCCACCGCCGCGATGGTGGGATTGATCTGGTTCGTGCAAGTGGTGCACTACCCGTTGTTCACGGCGGTCGGTGTCGACGAGTTCACCGCGTACGAACGGGCTCACACGAAGCTCACGTCCTTCGTGGTCGGTCCCTTGATGATGCTCGAGGGCGGCTCCGCGTTGTGGATCGCAATCGCCCCACCCGACGGCGTCAATCGCGTCGTGGCGCTGCTGGGCCTGGTCGTCCTCGGCGTGATCCATGCCAGCACCGTGTTCCTGCAAGTGCCCCAACACACTGCGCTCAGCGATGGCTACGACCCGGTCCGCGTTCGCCGCCTAGTCCGGACGAACTGGATACGTACCATCGGCTGGAGCGTGAGAGGGGTCCTCGCCGGGCTGATCGTGGTGGAGGCGGTGACACGGTGAACGTCAGCGACGACGGATTCTGCCGGATGACCACCACGGTGCGACTGCAGAGTCAACCTCACCGTTGGGTACGTTGACACCAGCAGCCAACCGGGTGCAGCAAGTGGGGAACATGACTGACACGGTGTTGGATCAATTCAAGCTGACCGATGGCGTGGCCGTCGTGACGGGCGCGGGTCGCGGGATCGGCGAGGGCATTGCGGTCGCGCTCGCCGAGGCCGGCTGCGATGTCGTTCTCACTGCGCGACGAGAGCATGAGATCAATGCTGTCGCCGAGCGCGTCCGTGGGCTCGGACGTCGCGCACTTGCGCTGGCCGGCGACATCACCGATGGTTCCTTCGTGGACGAGTTGGCCGAGCGTTCAAAGGCCGAAATGGGACGCGTCACACTTTGGGTGAGTAATGCCGGCGGTGCCGACGATCGCACACCCAGGCATCTCGCCGACATGCCCGACCGGCAATGGGACTACCAACTCGACCTCAATCTGCGCGCAGTGTTCACCGGGGCGCGCGCCGCCACCCGGATACTCGATGACGGAGGTTCGATCATCAACATCTCGTCCGGCGCTGCGCTGAAGGGTTCGCCGAACAACGGCCCGTATGCGGTGGCCAAGGCCGGGGTCGACAGCTTGACCCGAACCCTGTCGATCGAACTGGCGCCGAGGGGAATCAGGGTCAACGGCGTGGCCCCCGGCCCGGTCCCGACGGAGGTGTTCATGGAGTTCTTCGGGGCCACCGAGGACGACCTCCCCAAGCTGGCCAAGCGGTTGGGCGTACCGCTCGGACGACTCGGCACGCCGCAAGACGTCGCGAACGCGGTGGTCTTCCTTGCGTCGCCGGCGGCCTCGTGGATCACGGGTCAGACCCTGCTCGTCAACGGCGGAGATCGCTGATGGCCCGGTCCGAGGATTGCCCCGGCGACCTCACCGATAGCGTCGTCGATCCGATCTGAGAATCCGAGTTGTCCGGTCCCACATCTCGGGGCGATGTTCGAAGCGCCCCGGATTGGCCGTCCAACTACAACCTCGTCGGGTTCACCTCATGGAACGGCCCCGATGACGGTCGACTTCCGGGCGATGTTCAAGCAATTCTCGCGGATGGGCCACCGCCGATCGTTGTCACGCTCGGGACCAGTGGCGACCTGTCAGGCGCACTCCGGCAACTCCTGAACAAACGAAACACTCGCTGAACGGGTTCGAGAACTCGGCGCCAAGATCGGCGCCGAGAATGGCACCTCCGTCGCCTGCGACGAGATCGAGTCCGTCCTCGTCGGGCGGTGACTACGACACGTTCGTGAACCGTTCTGCCGCGGTTGCGCGACTGTGTGGGCGTGAGTGTGGAGCCGTCGTTGTCGAGTGATGCGGACCTGGTTGCCGCGATCGCGGATGGCGACCGGGCTGCGCTGCGCGAGTTGTACGTGCGCCATCAGCCGTGGTTGACCGCGAGGCTTCGTCACCGTTGCGCGGATCTCGACGTGGTCGCCGAGGCAGTGCAGGACACATTTGTGGCCGTGTGGCGTGGTGCCGGACAGTGGAATGGTGCGGGAGAGCCGACTGCGTGGATCTGGGGAATCGCGATCCGGCGACTGATCGGTGTCTTGCGACATCGGTCGCGTTGGTCGCCGGTCTCCAACCGGACGTCGGAGTCGCCGACGCTGACTACCGCAGAGGATGTCGTGCTGTTCGGTGTCGCTCACGGTGATCTCGCCGGCGCGATCGACAGCCTGCCGGTCGAGCTCCGTGCGGTGGTCCAAGCCACGGTTCTCGATGGGCTGACGACGCGCGAAGCGGCACGCCTGTTGGGGATACCCGCCGGAACGGTGAAGACACGGATGATGCGGGCCCGCATCCAACTTCGAGGAGCTTTGACGTGAACCTGATTCATATCGATGAACAACTGTTGATCGGCTACTGCGAACTATCGATCACAGCTGCCACCGCGGCTGCGATCGAGGCCCACTTGATGAGTTGCGCCATCTGTCGCGCCGAACTCACGAGCGTTGCAACTTCGGCCGATGACTGGCTCGCGAACTCGCAGTCGGTGTGGGACGGAGTACTCGAGCGAGTCGATCGACCCAGACGCTCGATCACCGAGCGACTGCTCGGTACGATGCGAGTTCGCCCCGGGACGGCCAAGCTGCTGGCGACGACACCGACGCTGCGTCTCGCATGGCTTGCCTCGGTGTTGCTCGTTGCAGCCTTCGCTGTTGCGGCTGCCCGGATCGACGGGGACGGTCCGTGGCTGCTGCTCGTGATCGCTCCCCTTTTGCCCGTCGCAGGTGTCGCGACCGCATACGGGCCGGCCTTGGATCCGACGTACGAAATCGGGGTGGCCTCGCCGACGAGCGGCCTGCGGTTGACGCTGCTCCGCACGCTGGCCGTACTTGCGTCCACGATGCCTTTGTTGGCTGTCGCTGCCCTTGTCGAACCGGGTAGCGGGTGGGAGTTCTTCGGGTGGGTGCTGCCCTCGTTCGCGTTGGTCGCGATCACCCTCGCGATGTCGACCGCAACCTCACCGGAGCGTGCCGGGCTCCTTGCCGGTGCCGGCTGGCTAGCGGCGGTGGTCGTGCTGATCGACCGTGAACGCGCCGGCGACTTCGTGGACAGATCCTTGATTTTTAGTTCCTCCGGGCAGACCACCGTCGCCGTCGTCGCAGCCATCTCGGTGGCGATCGTTGCAGCCCGGAGAAACCGCTTTGACCTGATGATCACGAGTGGAGGACGACGATGAACGAATCGACGACGAACGAATCGACGATGACAACTGCCGGCGCTCTGCTCCATGGCGTGAGCAAACGCTATGGGCGCACGGTCGCTGTCGACGACGTCACGCTTTCGATCGGGAACGGGATCACCGGGTTGCTCGGCCCGAACGGGGCCGGCAAGACCACGCTGTTGCGGATGATGGCGACCGTGCTCGCTCCGGACAGCGGCGAGATCGAGCTGCTGGGTCACACGACTGCTCATGCCCAGAGCCGCGAAGCAATTCGTCGACGCCTCGGCTACGTGCCACAGGAGCCCGGGTTCCACCGGCAGTTCTCAGCTTTCGAATTTGTCGACTACGTGGCGGTCCTGAAACTGATCAACGACCGGCGAGAGCGACACGACGAGGTCCGCCGGGTCCTCGACGTCGTCGGCTTGACGTCAGTGATGCACAAACGAATTCGCCAGCTCTCGGGCGGGATGCGCCGACGGGTCGCCATTGCCCAGGCGTTGCTCGGGTCGCCGCAGCTCCTCGTCCTCGACGAGCCAACGGCGGGTCTCGATCCAGAGCAGAGGCTTCGGTTCCGTGAGCTGTTGTCGAACGCTGCGCACGGGGCCACCGTGGTGCTGTCGACGCATCAGACCGAAGACGTCGCTGCATTGTGCAAGCGGGTCGTCGTGATGCACGGCGGTGTCATCCATTTCGACGGCACTCCAGCGGGTCTGGCCGGTCTCGCAACGGGAAGGGTTTGGCTCGCGGATGAACGTGATCCGTCTGCTCAGCTGGCATGGATGACCGGTGACGGGACGGTCCGCCACGTCGGCGAACCGCCGGTGAATGCGCGTCTCGACGAACCCCACGTCGAGGACGGCTACCTCTTGCTCGTGGGAGCATCGGTGCTGCAGGAGTCGTCATGGAGATGATCGTCATCGGTGCGTTGGTGTTCGGGGTCGCCTATGCGTTCACCCACCGAGGGAGCAACCGCGTCGACAACGACCACTGGCAACCTGCACGACCTGCTATCGACTCAGAGGAGCACTTCGAACCGAGGGCCGACGCTACGGGGACCCACCGCGGGGCCAGCGTGCAACTGGCCCGACTTGAGGGTCGCCAGCTGCTTCGCAACGAAGCGTTCATCGTCGGGATCTTCATGTCGATCGCGATTCTCGTGGTCTTCGGTCTCGTTTGGGCCTCGGACAACATCGGAGCGCACAACTCGTGGCGGTACTGGCTGGCCCTGCTACCCGTGTTCACTCTCCCATTCGCCGGGATGACACTGGTAGCGATGAACCTCGCTGCGTTGCGCGCGAGACGCGAAGGGGTCGAGGAGCTGTTTGGTTCTCTACCCGCTACCGCCACGGCACGGGTCGTCGGCCACGTTGGTTCGGTATGGATGGCGTTGATCGTCCAAATCGGGTTCGTCTGCTCGACATTCGCCATTGGTTGGTTCGTGACCGAACATTTCGGAACGATCGACGCCGCGAGCATCGGCGATGTCGCTGTCAGCTTCGTACTCGTGTTCTGCGCCGGGTCGCTCGCCGTCGCCTTGGCACGGTGGCTCCCGAATCCCCTGGGCGCCCTGGCCGCATTGGTTGTGCTGGCGATCGTCGGATCCGCAATTGGGGCGATCGGCGGGCACCACTGGAGCCTGACCCGTCAGCTCTCGATCTGGCCGCGCTACCCGGATCATGATTGGGCGCTCGCCATACGACCGAACTGGTGGCACGCTGCCTATCTGTTGTCACTCGGACTCTTCGTCGCGGTTGTTGCGGTGGCCAGGCAACGACGCGACCGGATGGTCCTGGTTCTCGGTGTGGGCACACTCTCCCTCGCCGGCCTGACCGGCTACCTGCAGACACGTCCGATGACCGACGCCGACGCCGAGCGCATAGCAGCGATGGTCTCCGATCCCGCCGCACACTCGACATGTCGAACGATGGATGGGCTCTCGCTGTGCGCGTACCGTGATTACACCGACATCACCGAAGTGTGGGCTCGTGAGCTCACCGCGCCTTTCGCTGCCGTGGCACCGCAACGGCGCGTCGACGAGTTCGCAGTCGTCTGGCACGAGACTCACCTCGACCGGCTCGACCCGGCCGTCCTCGACCAGATCGACGTCGACTCCCTCGGCGCTTCCTGGAAGGCTCAGGCCGCGACCTGGAACGGTGTCGAGATCGACGGGACAGAGTCAAATCTGGTCAACCGGCTCGCACTCGGCCTCTGGTCCGTCGACCTTCCGCTGGTACCAGCGCCTCCGGGACCAGCCGGCGAGGCACCGTGCTCGGTCGGTGGTCAAGCACGAGGAGTGGTCGCGCTTTGGGTCGCTGCGCAAGGGATGAGCGCCGACGACGCCAAACGGTTCGTCAGCGGCACGTGGAACGGGTTCGGAGACTCCGAGGACGGTCCGGACGTTCCCGCCGACTGGATCGACGGGTTCGTCTGGGTCGGCGATGCCATTCCGCCGGTGCTGTGGTCGGCTGCAGACATCGCAGCTGCACAGGCGTTGCTCACGCTCGACCCGACGACCGTACGCGACTCGCTGTGGGCCGATTGGCGACTGTGGAGCGACCGGGCGACCACGACTGATGACCTGATTGCAGAGTTCGGTGTGGAGCCGTCCGGTGAACGCGCGGCCTTACCCACTGGGCTGGTCCCGTGTCCATGAACACGGCTGAGGCCGTCGAGGGTTGCGAGTCGCGAAGCTCGGTACTTCATCTGCGCAGCACCCCGACCGTGCCGACGATCATCGGAG
>JANOEM010000578.1:0-1708 GCA_031413195.1 Actinomycetes bacterium | reverse complement strand
AGCACAAGGTGACGTTCGATGACCGAGCCTGCTTGGTGATCGTTTGAGAGCAACGCCGAGCCACATGCGAAGAACGACGCCCGGAAGGAGGCAGCAGCGCGGCAACCCGAGTTCAGTGGCTCCCGTTCCGCGAGGTGCTCGAGGAGGTGCCCGAGCTCGGCCGCATCGACATCACCGTCGCGCGCGGAATGTACGGCCACGAGACCGAGCGGCGGCTGCCCCGGTTCGAGGCGTATCGCGAACAGGGGGCACGTCGGCGTCAGAGCGATCGGCGCGTCGTTTCACGATCGCGAGGCGGCGCGCCTCGAGGTCGAGCGTGGCCGGATCGATGTCGCGTACCTCCGCTACGCTTCAAACATGTTCAGCGCCGAGCAACAACCGAAAAACTCGACGACGGATAGCGAGTCTCGCTTCGTCCTGCATGGCGTGCCGTGGACAGCTTACGTCGCTCTGCGCGATGCATTGGACGATCACGCGGGTCTGAAGATGACGTCCCCCCCTTGCAATCGACAATGAGTCTCGATGAATTGATCACGGCGTTTTTCGACAAGGACTTCTCGTTCAAGAAGGCGATCGAGTCCCTGGGGGTTTCCGAGCAGGAACAGGAAGCGTTCATCACGTTGACGCCGAAGATGAACAGCAATGTTGCTCAGGCTAAATTGGAAAAGATGATCCTGAGGCCAGGAATGCCGGCCTTCTTGGCCGGCATTCATCTCGAGTTCGGCAAACCGGTAAATGTGCACGTCGACGATCTCACCAGACGGTTTGGCGTCGGCCACGAAATGCCAGGTCTGGATCCTGAGGATGTCGAACAGGTGAGTGACACTGTGATGTATCGTTGGACGATCAAGAATGACGACTTCCTCGGCTACTTGATTCTCGAAGGCGTCGACGATGCGGATCTTGTCTCCAGACGTTACCGCGCACTGGTCCTGAGACGTTTTCCGCCCGAGCTTTGGAAATACTCAGCAGTGATTGAGATGGGTTTGCCGCCCTATATGATTCAGGCGGCGATCCCCCAAACGTAGATGGCTGGAGTCGAGCGCCCCGCTTTGAAGGATCGAACCGTCGCCCCGGCTTGGTGTCATCCTCGAACGATGCGAGTCCTCACCATTCTTGTCGTCTGGCGAGACGCAATGGATCGGTGCACCTCGGTTTTCGTCACCCGACGATCCACTAGAACCTGAAGAAGTGTCCGCTACTTCGAATTCGTGCTCGAGGCTGACTGACCGAGCTCGCCGATGAACCGCTCGGCATCCTCGGGGGTGACGAGCAATGATCGGCGACCTTCACAACCGATCACGACCATCCGATCCACCCGCGACACCCACAGCTCGTGCATGCCTTTGCTCGTCGTCGCGAGCCCGAAGCCACCCCACAACCCGCCGGCCCCGATCCGCATGATGCGACCGAGCTCCTCGCGCAGCTGATCCTTCGTCAGCACGCGAGCCGACACGATCGCGGAACGTGGAATCGAACGGCGTCGAAGCGGCCACTCGATCTCGAGGGCGTCGGGCGTGATGACGAACGCGCGCGGCCGCATCAGGAACCACACGCCGGCATACAGCGCGACGATCAGCGCGACGACCCCGAACAACACCTCCCGGATCGGATGTGGCATCGACAGAGCGCTTGCCAACAGGATCAGCGGGATCGCGCAACAGACCCACGTCAGCACGCGTAGCAGCGTATCCATCGGCGCGAGGCG
>JANOEM010000577.1:0-19369 GCA_031413195.1 Actinomycetes bacterium | reverse complement strand
ACTTGAATGTGCAGCCGGTGCTGCCGTTCGACGACGGATCGTTCGACTCGGCGACGTGTTGCGTTTCGGTCGACTACCTCACCCGCCCGATCGACGTGTTCGCCGAGGTTGCGAGAGTGCTGACCCCAGGCGGGTTGTTCGTCTGCACGTTCTCGAATCGATGCTTTCCGACCAAGGCGATCCACGGTTGGCTCGCCAATGACGATTCCGGCAGGTGCCGGATCGTTGCCGAGTACTTTCGCCGCTCGGGCTGTTGGGCCGAGCCCCAGATCGAGGTGTGCCAACCGGTCGACGGCCGCGGCGATCCGCTCTACGCGGTCTGGGCAGGCAGTGCGGGCAGCCGCTGATTCCGGATCCGGTGTACCCCTGAGTCGTCGATGGCTACATGGACGGTAGCTCGGCGCGCAACTTGGAATCGGGCCGCCCCGGCTGGCTTCCCCGGCTGGCTTCAGTTGGCTTCGGCGTCGATGGCAAGACGTTCGAGGGTGGTCGTCATACCGGCACGGTTGTGTTCCGCGCGGTCGGCGACACCTGTCGCAAGCCGAGCGATCGGTTTGAAGAAACTGGACCGCTGTTCGACAAAGGTCTCGGTGACCAGGCATCCATCGGCGGTGGGTTCGAAGGAGTAGCTCCATTCGGCGACCTTTTGACCAAGGGCAGCAACCGTGAACGAGAAGCGATGCCCGGGATCGGCGTCGACCACCGTGGCGACCGTGCTCCACTTCCTGCGACCGATTCGGTTCTTGCCCTTGAAACGAGCCCCAGGAGTCGGGCCGGTGGAGGGTCCCAGCCACTCGGCGCCCTCGTTCTCGGGTGACCACTCGCCCATTCGGGTCACATCCGCGACCATCGTCCGGACACGCTCGGCAGGAGCCTTGATCTCGCGGGAAACGCTCACCTGTTCGGTCATCGGCGCAACATATCAGCGCCGCCGACCCCGCAGTGACAGTCCCCGGCGGCGGTCACTCCGGCGGGAGGACGATCGTGCTTCCGACTCGGGGCAGTTCGATGAAGGTGCGGCCAGGCTGCAGCAACACGATGCTGCCATCATCAGCCGTGAGCGTGAACGGAACCTTGGTGTCCGGTCGACTCCAGGTCGCGTGGATGTAATTGCCTCCGGTGAGCACGAACGCTTCGCCCTCGCCGACCGTCTGCGCGTCGGGGCTACCGGAAATGCCGGGCAGGTAGTTCATCGCGAGGACCACCACGTTGTTGGTCGACACTCGGCCGCTGCCCGCATCCATGTGTGGCTTGCCTTCCATGGTGCGCAGGTACAGACCTTGCTCGGCGTCCCAGTCCCAGCGCACATCGATGCTGTCGAGGCCCATCGCGACGCCGGGGCTCGGTGTGCCGGCCGGTGCAGCATCGGCCTTGCGGTAGCTGAACTGCTGGGTGGCCGGCGGCGCGTACAGCGGGGTCTTGGTCCACAACGCGTCGGTGTTCGAGTACAGGTTGTGGGGTGCCTTGCGGTCCTTACTTCGGAAGTACACAGCGGCTTTGCTCGGACCGATGTTGACCAGCTCGCTGGCATTGATCGCATTGGTGACAGTGACATTGCCACCACTCCATGCGAACAACGGATGGTTGTACGAAGTGAACAGGTTGATGTCCTGCAGTCGGCCGGAGCGGATCGGCCCGACGGGATTGCTGCCCCCACTGTGGAACACCAATGCGAACCGGGTGAAGTTGTCGTTGATGATCTCTTCGTACACGATGTCCGCGGAGTTGAAGCCGGTCTGCGGACGTGCGCCAGGAGCGTTGTCGATCTTGACCACCAGCGCCGGTCGGGCAGCGATGACAGGATCGGGGTTCTCGACACCCGTGAGCGGGTAGACCGGCACAGCGGGAATGGTCGTTGTCGTCGCCGGTTCGGTAGTCGAGGTCGTCGTTGCGGGGGCCTTGGTCGTGGTTGTCGCAGCAGCTGTGGTCGTGGTGGGCTTCGGCTTCGTGGTGGTCGTTGCTGCCTCGGTGGTGTCGGCAGCGCTTTCGCTGCCGCTGCATGCAGCGAGGCCCGCGATCAGCAAGACGCCCGCCGTTGCGGCGCGAAGACGAGGGACAGATAAACGTGTGTACATGAGGTGAAAGTCCAATTGCCGAAGGTGTTGGGGTCCGCCCCTTGACCATTCTGCCGTGCACAGCCGTCGCGAGTGCGTCATCCCGGTGAAACACATGGCACATTGCGGTTGCCTTCGGGCTCGCGCCGCTGGCGGGTGCGAGAACTGCAAACTGAATGTCTCAACCGAACGTTCTTGTGCGATCGAGGCATTCAGTTCGGCGACGACCGTAGATGAGCGGCGATCTATTCGTCGAGATTCATGTGATGGGGGAACTGGAACACCGTCGCCGGCAAGTTGTTGCGTGCCAGCGAGTGGTAGGTGCGGTGGGAGAACCACCATTGATCGTTGCTGCGGATCAGCCGGTCGTGGTACACGCCGTAGATCTGCGACCAATGGCCGCTCGGGGTCTGACGCAACTCGGTCATGTACATCCGCGCCGAAGCGGTGTCGGCGATCCCGGCTGGGCGGAGCTTGATCCGTGTGCCGATGATGCCGAACTGGAAGAACTCGAACTGCGACACCGAGCGATCGATGAACTCTCCGATCGTCTGTGGGCCAACGAGGTGGATGGTGCTCTCGCGGAGGTCGAGATCAAGAACCGTGTCGGGCAGGAACACCTCACTCAGATCGCTCCACGCTCGCCGTGACACGATGTCGGCGTACGCGTCCTGGAGGCGCCTGATTTCACTGTGGTCGACCGCATCGGTAATCCGCTGCGCCGCTGTTCCGCTCTCGCTGGTCGAATCGCTGGGCACGATCAGCCGATTCGTTCCAGGGCGATCACGGGGATCACGCGGGTCGTCCCATCGGCATAAGCCCGAAAACCGGGCATCCGCTCGACCTGGGCTGCGTAGAACGATTCACGCTCGTCGCCGGAGACTTCGACCGCGTTGGCCTGGAAGACATCGCTTCCGAACTCGACCGTCACCTGCGGATTGGCCTTGAGGTTGTGGTACCAGTCCGGATTGGTGGGCGCGCCGGCCTTGCTCGCGAAGATGATCAGCCGCTCGCCGTCGGGCAGGCAGACCAGAGGCGACGTGCGCGGCTGCCCACTCTTCGCACCGGTGGTCGTGAGCACGATCAGTGGGGCACCCTCGAACGGGCCCCCGACAACACCTGCGTTCGCCCGGAACTCGGCGATGATCTAAGCATTCCAATCGTTGTAATCTGGCATGAGGTGCTCCTGGTCTGTTCGAGTTCGTCGGGTCGGGCCCTGCCGCTTCGGGTCATGTCGACATGACGCTTTTGCAGTATGCCGGGGTCGGGCAGAATGAGTCATGGAGATCGTCTCGTTCACCCAGATGAAGGATGGCACTGCCGCTGACTATGCCTTGCTGCACGCATTGGAGCAGCGTCATTCGGCGACGACTGCCGAGCGTTTGCTCGTGGCGTTGCAGCGTCTCGGTGACGGCCTCGAGGGGTATCGGATCGACCGTCTGCAGCACTCGCTGCAGACTGCGACCCGGGCCGAGAACGACGGCGCCGACATCGAGTTCGTGGTCGCCGCTTTGCTTCATGATCTCGGCGACGAGTTGGCACCGGAAAACCATTCGCAGGTCGCGGCGGCGATTCTCCGGCCCTACGTCCGGGCAGAGGTGACATGGGTGATCGAGATGCACGGCCTGTTCCAGATGACCTACTACGCGCATCATCGCGGTCTCGATCCGAACGGTCGCGATGCGTACCGTGAGCACCCGTGGTACGACCAATGTGTGCGGTTCTGCGAACGCTGGGATCAGGCATCGTTCGACCCGGCGTTTCCGACGCGGACGCTCGACTACTTCGCGCCGCTCGTGCGTCACGTGTTCGGTCGGGTGCCTTTCGACCCAGCGACGGGATGCCTCTGATCGATGCCTTTGATCGTTGGCTCTGATCGTGGCCTGACGCGTCTCTGACAAGATCGGTGGATGGAAACCGAGCCCATCGCGTTCCGATCGATCCGAGTGTTCGTCTCCTCGACCTTTCGTGACATGCAGGCCGAGCGGGAGGAACTCGTCAAGCAGGTGTTCCCGCAACTGCGCAGGATGTGCGAAGCGCGAGGGGTTGCGTGGTCGGAGGTCGATCTTCGATGGGGCGTCACCGACGAACAGAAGGCAGATGGTGCGGTGCTGCCGATCTGTCTCGCCGAGATCGATCGGAGCCGGCCGTATTTCATCGGACTGCTCGGCCAGCGATACGGGTGGGTTCCCGAGGACCTCCCGACCGGGTTGGCCGAACAGTTGCCGTGGTTGAGAGACCTGGCCGGCACTTCGGTGACCGAGCTCGAAGTCCTCCACGGCGTTTTGAACGATCCGGCCGCAGCCGGTCATGCCTTCTTCTACACACGAGACCCGAATTGGGTCGACTCACTGCCGATCGATGAGCAGCTGGATCTGCGCGAAACCGAGAGCGACGACGAGGTGTCTGCGCTCGGCGCAGAAGCTGCTGCGGTTGCCGCTGCCAAGCGTCGACAGCGGCTCGAAGCCCTCAAGCAGAGGGTCATCGATGCCGGTCTGGCGACCTGGCAGTACCCCGATCCGCGAGCTCTCGGCGAGCGCGTGCTGGCCGACTTCTCGGCGCTGATCGATCGCATCTACCCGATCGATGCCGTGCCCGACCTCGTCCAGCGCGATGCAGAGGCGCACCGAGCGTTCGGTCTGGCCCAGACGGTCGGGAGCGTCGTACGCCCCGCGCTGATGCAATCACTCGACACGTTCGTGGAGAGTTCGCAGCCGCCGCTGGTGATCAGCGGAGAGCCGGGGTCCGGCGCCTCAGCGGTCGTTTCCGCCTGGGTTCGACGATGGAAGGATGAACACCTCGACGACATCGTCATCGAGCATCACGTCGGCGCAACCGCAGATGCTTCGGAGTGGCAGGCGATGGCTCGGCGACTGGTCGCCGAACTCGAGCCCGAGCGCCCGGGTGATCCCACCCCGGCATCGAGCGCCGATGGTGCTGCGGGTCAGCGGGCAGTGCTGTTCTCGGCGCTGGTCCGAGCCGGCAGTTCGCAACGTCGTACCGTGATTGTCGTCGACAACGCCGATCTGTTGACCGACGACGACGGTGCTCCGGATCTCACCTGGCTACCGACGACCATGCCGGATTCGGTGCGGGTCGTGATCACGACGAGTGGTCAACGTCCGGTGGATGCTGCTCATCGCCGGGGCTGGGCGACCGCAGCTCTTCCTCCCCTCGACGATGTCGAACGTCGTGGGATGATCGCGACGTTCCTCGGGCACTACTCAAAGGGGCTCGACGAGGTCCACGTCACTCGACTGATCGCGTCTGCCCAGACGGGGAACACGCTGTTCCTGCGAACCGTCCTGGACGAACTGCGCCAGCATGGCGATCACTTCACCCTCGGCGAAGTGATCGACCACTACCTCGCAGCGGCCGACCTCGACGATCTGCTCGGTCTTGTCCTGGCGCGGTACGAACGCGACTTCGAGCGCGATCGCCCAGGCTTGGTTGGCGATGCGATGCGGGCGCTGTGGGCCTCGCGCCGCGGGCTCTCGGACCCCGAACTGCTCGACACCCTGGGCCCACCGGGCGAGCCGCTGCCCCATGCTGTCTGGTCGCCGTTGATGCTCGCATCCGAGGCCGGTCTTGTCACCCGTTCTGGGCAGCTCGTGATCGCAACCGAGCCGCATCGTCGAGCGATCGAGCGCCGCTATCTCCCCACGGCGGAGCAACGACGGTCTGCCCACGCGGCCCTGGCTCGATCGTTCTCCCGGTACGCGCTCGGACCACGAGTCGTCGAAGAGCTTCCCTGGCATCAGTTCGCTTCGGGAGACATCGATGGTCTCGTCTCGACCCTCGCTGACCACAGGTTCCTACAGGTCGCCTACGTCCAGTCGCATCGCGAACTGCGGCAGTTGTGGGCACGCGCCGAAGAGGCGGGGCGTCGTGTGATCGACGCGTACAGCGACGTTGTCTCCGATCCGGCCGCTTCGCAGGCAGGACCGGCAGATGTCGTGTGGGAAGTCGCCCGGCTGATCACCGATGCCGGTTATCCGACCGCGGCGTTGGGCCTGCACCTGTTCCTGGTCGATCAGTATCGGCGCGATACCGACGACCGTTCGATGCGTCGGCTCCCGGTGTCTCTGGTCAACCTCGGCAGTGCGTTGTTGGTCCAGGGCAGGCTCGCGGAGGCCGAGCCACCGTTGCAGGAGGCGATCAACCTTGCGCGGGCCTGCAACGACCTGGCTGTACTGGCGGCGGCGCTCGGAAACCTTGCGCTCTCGCGTCGTGACCGTGGGGACACCGATGCTGCGCTCGCGATGTTCGCGGAGGAAGAGGCCATCTGCCGGCGGCTCGGCGATTCGGCCGGGCTGCAGTCGAGCTTGGGCAATCGGTCCTCGATCCTGCGTCAACGCGGCGATCTGGCCGGGGCGCTCGCGCTGGCGATCGAGCAGGAGCAGCTGTGTCGTTCCATCGGTGATTCAGCGGGTGTTGCGCGGGCGCTGGCCGCACAGGGCGTGATGCATGCCGATTCCGGCAACCCGGGCGAGGCGCTGGCCAGTTTTGGCGCGTATCGAGAGATCTCCGCCGATGCCGGTGATCTGCGTAACGTCGTCGAGGCCGGGATCAACGAAGCATCGGCGCTCCGTCAACTCGGTCGCTCCGCGGAATCCGAAGAGTTGGCCGCGCAGACCGAAGCGTTGGCGAGGCGCCTCAGTGATGAGCCACTGCTCGCCCGGGTCCTTGACGGACGGGCTCGAACGGCGACGGATCAGGGTCGCTGGGCCGATGCGGATCGATTGGCCAACGAGGCCCTGCTCACTGCGCGTTCCGCGGGCGTTCCGGCTGTCGCGATCCTGGCCCTCGGCATCATCGGCACCGCCCGGCGAGAACTCGGTGATCTCGATGGCTCGCGAGCGGCTCACACCGAGGAGGAACGATTGGCCGTTGCTGAGAACCAGCCGGCCTCGGTGGCTACGGCCCAGGTCAACCTCGCGTCGGTAGACATCGCGACGAATGATCTCGCCTCGGCGCTGGCACGGTATGCGCAGGCCGAACCGGTGCTGCGATCGCTGAATATGAACATGGTGCTCGTGCCGTTGCTGAACAACCGCTGGCAGGTGCACTCCGCTCTCGGCAACACACCTGCGGCAATCGTCGATCTGATCGACGGTGGTCGGGCCGCCGCCGCGATCGGTGGGTTGTTGCAGAGCCAGCAGATGTTGACGAAGGCCGTCGAGTTGCTCTACGGCACCGGGCGCCAGAACGAGGCCGAACCGGTCTGGGCCGACCTCGAACAGGTCTGCCGCGCTCTCGGCGACGAGCCGGGTTTGCAGCGTGCAATCGGGGAACGGGCGCTGATGGTTCTCGGGCGAGGCGATGTCGCAACGGCGGCGGCCCTGCTCGACCAGCAGGAACAGATCTGTCGCCGGATCGGAGATCAGGTCGGGCTCGCGGCGTGTGTGGGGAATCGGGCGATCCTGCTGCGCAACAGTGGCGATCTGGCCGGAGCGTTGCGGTGCGTCGACGAGCAACTCGAGATTGCCAAGGTCAGCGGCAATGGCCAGGGCTACCTGTTCGCGACCGCGAATCGGGGCGAGATCCTCGGTGCGCTCGGCCGGATCGCGGAGGCCCTCGCAGCGCTCTCGGAGGCCAGGACGATGGCCGCCAACAACGGCTTGACGCCCATGGTCCAACAACTCGACCAGATGACGGCAGCGCTGCGGGCCGGCCAGCAGTAATCAATCAGCGTCGCGCCGGCTCGAATCCGGCTCTGGCGAGCATCGACGTGAGCGCGGCGGCCGAAGCCCGGTTCATGTCGCGCGCATCTTCGGAGAGCTCGGTCCACGGCATCAGCATCGGATTCTTCTTGGAGGCGTTGTCGCGGATTGCGCCATAGGTCCAACCGCTCGTTCGTCGATCGTCGAACCATCGCTGGTGCTCGCGGCTGGCGAGCACTTCGAGTTCTTCGTGATCGAACTCGGTGGCCGGTTCTCCCCACCGCCGCAACGGCGTCAGTTCGCAGCCGACAGCGTCAAGGTCGGCGATGATGCCGTCGACGCGACGTCGACTGAGGTCCTGCTGGTCGTCGGTCAGTTCGTTCCACGGGCGTTGCAGCGACTGATCGCCGGCTTGGGATGTTGTTCGGCTCAAGTAGTCGTCGTGAACCGCTTGGGCGAGTTGTTCGCGGACGCCTCCATCAACAGCAGCGATGGTGCACGTGCGATCGAGGAACGGGAATGCGCGAATGTTCGCGAACGGTGCCGAGGTGTTGGAGCCCGGGATCAGCAGAGCGCCGAGGCCTGCTTCGGTACGAGTCCTGACGATGAGTGGTGTGCCGCGCACGCCGAGGCTCTGCGAGATGAAGAATGCGGTGGACAACGCGAGCGACTCATCCGCGAACACGACCGCGATCCACGTCGGTGGTTCGCGTCCGAACAGCTCGCGCAGCGCATCGACATCGGTGGCGTTCGGCTTGTCGAAGTCCAAGTCGATCAGCGTTGCTTCGGAGGAGGTGATGAGTGCCGGATGTTGTAACCGAAGTGCTTGCCATCGACCGGTGGCCGCCGGATCGACGAGTGTGATCCGCAGCTTCTCGCCCGGTGCTCGCTCCACCCACTGCTGGGCCACGTTCACGACAAGACTCCGACCGAGTTGGCCGAGGCCGAACACGGCGACGTGATCGGTGGGAGGGCGTTCCTCGGTGAATGGCGGGTTCTCGGCGAGAAGTGCCCGCGCGGCTCGTTCGTGGGTGTTGAAGAAGCCGACCCGCACTCCCCGGTGGCCGTCGAGATCAGCGGCGCGTAGCAGCGTCGCCAATTCGGCGTTGGTCAGGTGCACAGCGCACCGCAAGGCATTGTCCGGTCGATCGCCGACGAGATCCACCGCGTTCAGCGCGATCTGGATGTTGGTCGCATCGTCGTCCGTGACTGCAACGAGACGGGCCGCCTTCGCGATCCGCGCGGTGCCGAGCAAACCGGGGTCACTCGGGTCGCCGACGAGAACGGTGATGTCGGCGTCGGTGACCGTGGCGATGCCGGGGGCTGTTGGGTCTGCCTCCAGCGCGACCACGGTGTCGCCGCGGGCAGCGAACGACAGCGCGAGCCGAGTGCCGATATCACCCAATCCGCAGATCACGGTGTGATGGTCCACGTATCGCAACCGGAACTTTCGGAACTGGTCGACGAACACCAACGATGCGGTCTGCAGCAGCGTGCTCGCGGCCAGCACGGGCAACACGAAGCGGGCGACCTGCAATTGCCAGTTGATGTACGCAGGATTGGCCTTGCTGTCGAGCGTTGCCATCTGGATCAGGATGTAGATGATCTCCAGGTTCGACCGATCGACCCCGCTGTCTCGACTCTCGTGGCGGAAACCGACGAATCCGACGGCCAGCGTGACTGCCCAGAGGAACAGGATCAGATTCCACCGTGCACGCGCGCTCCTGAACAGCCTCATGACGAAGCGTCGCGATCGACGAGCACGATCTCGACCATCACGTTGTGATCGATGGCGTAACGAACGATCTCGGCCGGTCCACCGCGGCCACGCGCCGGCTCGCCGTCCCACACTGCGATCACGACATCGCTCTGGTCGACCATTGCGTGGCCTGCGCGCTCGTAGGCGTGCTCACGACTCGAGTCGTCGTCATCGACGACGAGAGTGGTCGCGGTTGGTGCACGATCGAGCAGCCGGGTGAAGTGCTCGCGGGACTGCTCGGTGGCGAAGTCCTTCAGGTACTCGTCGGCGGCCAAGGGCAGGATGACCTCGATTCCGCCGCCGCGATCCAGCACCATGTCGGCGACAAGCCGGTCTGCGCCCTCGGCCAGGCTTGTGATCACAGTTGGTGTCGCTCCGCCGACGAGCAACCGATCGAGGACCGCAGCGACGGCGGCGGCGACGCCGGCAGCATCGTCGTACTGTCGATGGCCGGTCACCCCTATTGCGAGTTGGCTCGCCGTGGTCATCGACTCATCGTTCCACAGCGTGAGTCGACGACAAAGCCTCTGCTGCGACCGGAGCCGCACCGAGCGCGGCGGCGTAGACCAGCGGCTTTCCGAGTTCGTGGATCGACATCGGGGCCGCATTCGCGAGCTCCGGGTCGCGGTGCAACACCGCGGCATAGGCGGACCATTCGTCGCGATGTCTCTTGCCTGCCGCGGTGAGAGAGACGCCCGATCGCTTCAGCGCGAGCGCAGCGAGGAGCGGGCCGATGATGATCGCGATCCAAGCATGGATCGTCACGCCGTCCACTCCGATCAGCGCCACGACACCCATCGCTATCGAGACGGGGGCGGCCAGCGCCAGTGGCCGGTTGAGATGGACCAGGCGTTGCTTCAAACCTTCCCGGATCAGGGCCTTCTCCAGCGATCGGGTGACGGCCGGCGCCCGGGTGTGCCACAGCGGTGGGCCGGTCAGGACCGTCTCGACAGGAGCATCCGGCGCCGTACCCAGCGGTCGTAGCTGGGCGATCACGGCATTCTCGAACGTGGTCTCACCCGTCGCGCCCGCAGGAACGGTGAGCGTGAACCGACGCTCATCCGATCCGGAGATCGTGAGGATCTCGCGTCGCGCCAACTCGAGGATCGTTGCGGCGATGACCGACGCCCGCCCGGAACCCCGATCACCGACGACCAACCCGGCGAGGGCGGCTTCGAGATTGCCGGGGCTGATCGCGGGTCCGCGATCTCCCGGAACCCCTGCGAGGTCCGCCGCCCGCCGGGCTGAACGTTCGGTTCCGACGTTCCACACCCATCCGAGAACGAACGCGAGACCGAGGCCTGCGACGAGCAGGAAGAGCAACACGGCCGCGGTCGAACTCGGCTTGCCCGCCGGTGGGCTCGCGTTCCGGAAGACATCGTTCGGATCATCGAATCGATCACGAAAATTCATCACTGCGTCGTCGGCCGAACCGTCGCGGCGGGCGAGGTCGGGAACAGCCGAAGCGGGGATCACCGCCAGCATCGAGACGGCATCGGTACCGGGGTCGACTCCGGCGAACAGGATGGCCTCGCTCGATGCCTGGCCCGATGCCCCTGTCGATGCCTGGGAGCGCGGCTGTTCGAGCCCGGCGAACAGCAACTCTGCCTGCGCGGCTCCCGGCGCGTAGATCGCACCCGACACCGGAGTGTCGCCATAGCCGATGTTCTCGAGATAGCAGCGTGGACACACGAACATCGCCTGGTCGCCGTCGAGCCGCAGCGGGATCCCGGCGGAGCCGACCTGAGCCGCGAATTCGAGGTCGCCATCACCGTAGGCGCCGGCAAGTTGCACGACGGCGCCGTCGCTGTAACGCGCGACGCGCCCCGGAAGTTCGTAGGTGATCGTCGCAAGCCGCGAGACAGTCGCCGTCGCGTACACGCCGGTGTCGGCAGGCGTTGGTTTGCCGTTGACGGCGAGGTAGCGAGCGCCCTTGGGAAGCCGGATGTCCATGTTCCGTGGCTCGTCGTCCGTGAAGGTGTAGTCGATTCGTATCGCCAAGCGGCCGTCGTTCGCGACGGCCGCTGTCCACGTGATGCTGTCCAGCCCCTCGGCGGGCTTTCCAGTCCGTATCGTTTCGGGCCGGTTGGCGGCACAGGCACGCAACGGCAGGAGCACCAGGATGACAGCGAGCAGGATCGCGGCCGGGTTGGTGAGCATTGCGGAAGGGGTTCTCGGTGCCCGCACGATCGCTGCGCCCTACCGTTGGTCGATTGCAATGATCGAGCCGTCGAGATCGGCGTAGACAGTCGCAAACGTGCCGCTTGCATCGTCGAGCGAAATGTTCCACACGAGGCCGAACCCGTAAGACAGTCCGAGGTCGAGATCGATCGAGCGCGCCGCTGCCAGCGGGTACCGGTCCGCGAGCGCCGCCGCTAACTCACCGGGCACCATTGGATCGAGGCTGGCGATGGAGAACTCCGCGTAGTCGCCGAAGGTGGGGTCGCTGACGCTGAAGTCGGGTGTCTGATCGGGATCGGACTCGTACGCCAAGCGGTACACAGCGCTGACCGATCGGCCGGCGACGCCGCCCTCGTTGAAGTTGAAGTAGACCGAATCCGCATAGATGGACAACCGGGTCAGTCGAGTCGGCGGCGAATCGATCGCCGCCAGCGCGGCGAGCGCCTCCGGCAACAACGAGCCTTTCGCCGGCTCTGAGGTGGGCGGCAGTCCGGCCGTATCACGGGCCACCAACGCTGCGAGCTGGGGCGAATCGGCCAGATCCTGCGGGCGGGTGATGAAGGTCGGTTTGGGAACTTGGTCGATCGAGGGAAGCGCCACGATCCGTCCGTCGGTTCCGCACCCTGGCGCCCCCAGGGTGGTGATCAGGGCCGCGAGCGCGGTGAACGTGACCCTCAGGGTCCTCGTCGGCCGCTTCACCGGTTGATTCTGCCACACGTCCAGATACCGAGGATGTCCCGATACGGTTGTGCGATGGCTGATTCCAAAGACGTGATCTCTGTCGAGCGGTTCATACCCGCCCCGGCATCGAAGATCTTCGACCTCCTGGCCGACCCTGCCCGCCACCGCGAGATCGACGGTTCAGGAACGGTTCGCGATGCCAAGACCGGTTCTGATCGGCTGAAGTTGGGCTCGACGTTCGGCATGGACATGAAGGCCGGTTTCGGCTACTCGATGGAGAACACGATCATCGAGTTCGTCGAAGACGAACGCATCACGTGGCAGACACGTCCCCCGAACAAGTTCGTGGGAACGTTCGTCGGCGGGCGCATCTGGCGCTACGAACTCGAACCCGCTGACGGTGGCACGCTCGTTCGTGAGTCGTGGGACATCACCCAGGAGCAGGTCAAACTGATGGTCCGTCCGTTGGGCAACAAGACCAAGGAATCAATGGAGAAGACGCTCGAACGGATCGAGCAGGTCGTCACCGCCGTTCCTGGCGGCTGAGCATCGAGACCTCGAGAACCGCAAACTGAATGTCTCAACCGAACGTTCCTGCGCGATTGAGGCATTCAGTTCGGCAACGACTTCAGACGAGCGGCCCGGGATCGAGACGCCGGTGGTCGAGCACCCTGGCATCGTGCAACAATGTGCTGCAAGCACGAACAGAGACAGGGGTGTCCGAATGAGCGTCAACATGTATCTCGAAGGCAACTACGCACCAGTGGCCGACGAAGTCACTGCGTTCGATCTCGAAGTCGTCGGCGAACTCCCACACGAGCTGAGCGGCCGCTACCTGCGCAACGGCCCGAACCCGTTCCACGTTGCCGACCCCGCCAATCATCACTGGTTCGTCGGAGCCGGAATGGTGCACGGTGTTCGCCTCGACGAGGGCCGTGCCAAGTGGTACCGCAATCGGTACGTCGGCAGCTCGAGCCTCAGCGAATCGCGTGGCCAGCCCGACATCCCCGGACCGAACTGGAACGGCAATGCCGGCGGTCCGAACACCAACGTCGGCGGCTTCGCAGGCACCACCTGGGCAATGGTCGAGGCGGGCGGCTGCCCGGTCGAGTTGACCTACGAGCTCGAGACAGTCGGCCGTAACGATTTCTTCGGCACCCTTCCAGGAGCGTTCACCGCCCATCCGAAAGTCGATGCCGATACAGGCGAGATGCACGCGATGGTGTATGCGTTGCCGGAATGGCTCGACCATGTGCAGTACGTGGTGGTGGCAGCCGACGGCAAGGTACGTCGCACCGTGGACATCCCGCTCGAGCTTGCGACGATGCTGCACGACATGTCGCTCACCCAGCGTTACGCGGTGGTCTACGACTTCCCGTGCCGGCTCGACCTCGACATGGCCTTTGCCGGCAGTACGTTCCCGCTCCGGTGGCAACCGGGCACCGGCAGTCGTATTGGTCTGCTGCCCCGCGACG
The DNA here is from genome assembly GCA_031413195.1 of Actinomycetes bacterium. Lineage (GTDB taxonomy): Bacteria > Actinomycetota > Acidimicrobiia > Acidimicrobiales > Ilumatobacteraceae > WLMZ01. Next base: position 5,556 of record JANOEM010000577.1, on the reverse strand, counting down.
GCGAGGCGACCGACGTGATCTGGGTAGACGTCCCCGAGTGCTATTCGTTCCACCCGATGAACGCCTACGACCAGCCGGACGGCAGCTTGGTGATCGACTTGTGCGTGTACGACTCGATGTTCGATCGCGAGCGCAACGGACCGTTCCAGGAGAACCTCGCCCGCCTCGAGCATTGGGTCGTCAACCCTGCCACGCGCACGGTCAGCACCACGGTGATCGACGCTTCGGGCCAGGAGTTCCCTCGCCATCGGGGCAAGCTCACTGCCAAGCCGTACCGGTTCGGTTACACCGCTGGGGTGTCCGGCACGGCCCCGGAATGGCCGACCTACAAGCACGATCTGCAGACCGGCCAACGCTGGACGTTCGATCACGGTCCAGGTCGAAGCGCCGGCGAGCCCGTCTTCATCGGGCGCGAAGGTGGCGCCGACGAGGACGACGGATGGCTGATGACCTTCGTCCACGACGTGCCGAAGGGTACGGCCGAACTCGTCGTGCTCGATGCGCAGGACTTCGACCGTGGCGAGGTTGCCAGGGTGATGCTGCCTCAGCGCATCCCGTACGGTTTCCACGGCAACTGGGTCAGCGACCGCGCCGTCCCGCCCACCTGACCCGAACCTGCGCCGGAGCGCCTTGTCGGGTGTGTGTCAGCTCGTAGATTGATGCCATGAACGACTCGAGCGTCACGGTGTCCGCCGTGCAAATGGCGATGGCTGATTCCGTCGGCGACAACATCGTCACGGCCGAACGATTGGTGCGCCAGGCAGCAGCCGAAGGTGCCCAGATCGTGTTGATCCCGGAACTGTTCGAGGGACCGTACTTCTGCATCGACATGTTGCCCGAACACTTCGCCCGGGCCCATCCGATCGACGGTCATCCGACGGTTGCTCACTTCCAGGCCGTTGCGGCCGAACTCAACGTCGTGCTTCCGATCAGCATCTACGAACGTGCCAACAACGCAACGTTCAACACCGTCGTGATGATCGACGCCGACGGATCGCAGATGGGCATCTATCGCAAGAGCCATATCCCCGACGGCGTCGGCTACACCGAGAAGTACTACTTCAACCCCGGCGACACCGGGTTCAGGGTCTGGCACACCAAGCACGCAGCGATCGGTGTGGCGATCTGTTGGGATCAGTGGTTCCCCGAGAGCGCCAGGGCAATGGCGTTGCAGGGTGCCGAGGTGCTGTTCTACCCGACTGCGATCGGCAGCGAGCCCCCCGACCCGGCGTGGGACTCGAGCGGCCATTGGCAACGGGTGATGCAGGGACATGCCGGGGCGAACCTGACACCGCTCGTCGCAGCCAACCGGATCGGTCGCGAGCTAGGCCGGGACGGCGAACGCGAGATCACGTTCTACGGCAGTTCGTTCATCGCCGACGCGACCGGCGCCAAGGTTGCCGAGGCCGGCCGCGATGACGAGGTGGTGCTCACGGCCACATTCGACCTCGGGGCGATCCGGACGATGCGCAATGCATGGGGTCTGTTCCGTGATCGTCGTCCCGATCTGTACCAACCGCTGATGACCCTCGATGGCCGGGGTGACCAATGAGCATGCGGATGCCGGCCGAGTTCGCCCCGCACGAGCGGACCGTGTTGTGTTGGCCGGCGAGACATGACCTGTACGGCGAGTTGATGCCCCAGGCCGAGGACGCCCACGCCCAGGTCGCTCGCGTCATCTCCGAGTACGAACCGGTGTCGATGATCGTCCAACCCGGCCCAGCGGCCGCTCGTGCCGCGGAGTTGTGCGGAGGCCGGGTCGAGATCGTCGAGATGCCGATCGACGATTCCTGGTTCCGTGACAGCGGCCCGATCTACGTCACAGATTCGGCCGATCCGGGTCTCTTTGCGAGCCTCGGCGAAGAAGCTGCCGGAAGCGATGGTCTTCGCCGCTCGGCCACAGACTGGACCTTCAACGGATGGGGGACCAAGTACTCGCCGTGGGATCAGGACGACCTCGCTGCCGGACGTTGGGCGGAACACGCCGGCCACCCGAGCAAACGCATCCCGATGGTGCTCGAGGGTGGTTCGCTGACCGTCGATGGCGAAGGAACGTTGATCACCACGATCCAGTGCCTGATGCACCCCAATCGCAACCCGAGTCTGACGAAGCTGGACATCGAGGAGCGATTGGGGGACGAGCTCGGCATCTCCACCGTGGTCTGGCTGCCGTACGGCCTTGCCGACGACGACGACACCGACGGCCACGTCGACAACGTTGCCTCCTACGCTCGCCCCGGCGTGTTGGTTCTGCAGGGTTGCGACGATCCGAATGAACCGGATTGGCTGAGGATGAACGTCAACGCACGATGGGCGCGAGGCTCCACCGACGCGGCCGGGCGATTGCTCGAAGTGGTCGAGATCCCCGTGCTGCCGTTCGTCGAGATCGGGGGACAGCGCCGGCCTGTGCCATATGGCAACTTCTACGTCGGCAACGGATTCGTGCTCGTACCGACGGCGAATCACTCGGCCGACGCCGACATGCTGGCGATCATCGCTGAGCAGTTCACCGGCCGCGATGTGATCGGCCTCGATGTCGGCCCGATCCTCGCTCACGGCGGCGGCGGTATCCATTGCATCACCCAGCAGGTGCCCGCCGTTTGATCTCGGCCCGGAGGAACTTCGGGACTCAGTGCTGTTCGATGTGTCGCATCAGCGCGAGGACCTCGACATCGGCGTGCTGTGGCCCGACGATCTGCAGACCGATCGGAAGGCCTGCCGTACTGGTGCCGACCGGGATGGTGCCGGCTGGTGAACGGGTCATGTTGAACGGGTAGGTCGCGCGGACGAACCGGGTGTCGCTCTCGCCGATCAGGACAGGATCGAACGCAAGGGTCGGGGTGAGCAACAGGTCGCATCGCGAGAACACATCGACGAGTTGCAGGTTGAGGAGATGGCAACCGTCCTCGGCATCGATCAACTGGCGTGTCGTGAAACCGGCTGCCATCTGCACGTAGCCACGGACTTCGGGATCCATCAGGGTCAGGTCTCGATCGCCGACCGAACGGCGGATGTAGCTGGCGACCAGCGTCGCCCATGTCATCACCGGGTCGTGATCGAAGACCGTTGGGACCTCGACGATCTCGATTCCATGGTCGGCCAGGCGGTTCACCGCCGCTTCACAGGTCGCGACGATCTGCGGATCAACCTCGGCGTAGCCGAGTGTCGGGCTCCAGCCGACACGAACAGGCAGTCGCTGCATCGCAACGGCTTGCGACCAGGGCACCGCCGGTGCCGGGAGTGATCGCAAGTCGGTGGGTTCGGGTCCGACGATGACGTCGAGAACGGCGAGCAGTTCGTCGACCGTGCGGGTCAGGACACCGCGCGTGGTCAGGTTCATCCAGTCGACCGGTGTCGGGCCGCCATCCGGGACCCGGCCCAGCGAGGGTTTGAACCCGGGCAGTCCGCATGCCGACGCCGGGATCCGGATCGAGCCGCCACCGTCTGATGCTGTCGCAAGCGGCACCATCCCCGTGGCGACTGCGGCGGCGGATCCTCCGGACGACCCGCCTGCCGACCGGTTCCGGTCGAATGGGTTGCGGGTTGCACCGAAGACGAGGTTGTCGGTGACGCCCTTTGCAGCGAGTTCCGGCGAGTTGGCGCGCCCGACGACGATGCAACCGGCGGCCTTCAACCGCGCAACCAACACCGAGTCCTGTGTTGCCATCGGCGCGCCGACCCACAGGCGCGAGCCGAACGTTGTGCTGTAGCCGAGTGCATCCTCGGTGTCCTTGACCGCGATCGGCACACCGGCCAATGGCCCGACCGGCCCGTCATGAAGCACTCGTTGGTCCAGTGCCTCGGCCTCGCTGATCGCCTGCTCGACGTTGACGGTGACGATCGCGTTGCACGTGTCGTTGCGTTCCTGGATCGTGGCCAATGCCTCGGTGACCACACTGCGAGCCGATCGGGTTCCGGAGCGGACCTGCTCGGCGATCTCGATGAGTGACTGAACGATCATCCGTTCATCATTGCGCGCTCCGACCGACCCCGGCGCAACGTTGGGGACATGAGATCTGATAGCACTTCGTGATGCAGTTCGGCGCAGTGCTCCCCACCAACGAGATCGGCAACGACACAGGGGCGGTGAAGGCGTGGGCCCAGGCGGTCGAGCAGCTCGGCTTCGACCGCATCGTTGCCTATGATCATGTCCTCGGCGCCGTGCACGAGGGGCGCGATCCGATGCTGTGGGGCCCGTACACCGAACTCGACCCGTTCCGTGAGCCGATGGTGTTGTTCGGATACCTGGCCGGGGTCACCGAGCGCGTCGAACTGATGACCGGCGTGTTGATCCTTCCCCAGCGCCAGACTGCCTTGGTCGCCAAGCAGGCAATCGAGATCGACCTGTTGTCGGGGGGCCGGTTCGTGCTCGGCGTCGGCACCGGTTGGAACTGGGTCGAGTACGAGTCGCTGAACACCGATTTCGGCACGCGGGCCCGTCGCCTCGACGAACAGGTCGGACTTTTGCGCGAACTGTGGTCACAGCCGCTTGTGGACTTCTCCGGAAACTTCCACCGAATTGACCGGGCAGGGTTGTTGCCGCTTCCCGAACGCCGCATCCCGATCGTGTTCGGGGGCTCGGCGATGCCGGCAATGCGGCGCGCGGTGGCGATTGGCGATGGGTTCTACTTCGGTGTTGCCGGCACCCGAATCATCGCAGCTCTGGGACAGCTGCACGAGATGCTCGCCGCCTCCGGCCGCGACCCGGCCTCTTTCCAGACCGGAACGCAACTGCACAGCGCGCGTGGGGCCGAGGCCTGCGCCGACGAAGCGGCCGCCTGGAAGGCTGCCGGCGGCGACTCGCTGTCGGTCAGCACGATGTGCTCAACGATGCTCAAGGCTACCGAGCGTCCGTGCATCACGGTCGACGACCACATCGCGATGCTCGCCGAGCACCTCGAGATGCTTCGCGCCCTCTGACATTCCGGCGTGGTTCGGGCGCAGGCATCACATGTCCGCGCATGCCCGACATTTGCGGCCTGCGCGGTGCTATTCGCGGACAGAACGCATCGGTGGGCGTTCGTCGAGGTTCAGCGTTTCGGCGGTGCCGTTTGGTCGGAGCAGGGCGAGTTGGTCTGTCGAAAAGGTCTTGTCGGCGCCGACTCGCGAGAGCAGCGTCGCCATCACTTCGGCTGCTTGAACTCCGAGGCGATCGAGCGTCTGATGGCGGTGGAGACGTTCGCCGACATCGACCTGGGCGATCGCCGCGGCACCGAAGCGCTCGGCGACGTCGGCCAGCATTGCAATCTCGACGCCCCAGCCCTGCACGAACGGGATCTGCTCCATCGTGCTGCGGCGGCCGGCGAACTCTCCGCTCAGTGGCTGGTGGAGTCCGGTGAGTTCGGGAAGGAACAGGCTGAGTAGAGGCCGAGCGACGAGTTCCGTCGTGCGTCCGCCGCCGCCGTGTTCGGTCGGGCGGTGGTAGCTGGCCTTGACCAAGGAGACATCCGAGGTGGTCAGCAGGGGCATCAGCAGACCGATCATCCACGAGGGTTCGACCGTGGTGACATCACCGTCGCACCAGACGATGAAGTCTCCCGTGCTGACCGCCAACGT
>JANOEM010000576.1:0-9859 GCA_031413195.1 Actinomycetes bacterium | reverse complement strand
AATTCCAGCGTTCCGCCGAAATAGGGAACGCGAGCCCCGTCGCGCCAAACTGCGGCGGCTCTGCCCGACTCGGTCCCGGAGCTCACCCTTCAGACCTTCGTCGGCGATCCTCCTTCGTGCGGTGTCACCGATATGGCCGCCAACACCAATCCGCTTGCGTTGTTCTGCCCGCAGAGCGCGACGGTGTATCTCGATCAGCAGGCAGCCCAGGCCGCGCTCGATCAGTACGGCGACTTCTCGCCGTCGTACCTGCTTGCGACAGCCTGGTCCGAGGCTGCGCAGACGGCAGTCGGAAGCACGCTCAGCGGAGAGAACCGGGTGCTCTACAATGACTGCTTCGTCGGGGTCTGGGCCGGCAGCCTGCCGGTCGAGTTCGACGCTGAACGCGGTTTGACCGTGTCACCCGGCGACCTCGACGAGGCGGTCGCCACGGCAATCCTTCTTGCCGATGACACCGCCGACCAAGACGTGCGTGGTGACTCGTTCTCCAAGGTCGACGCGTTCCGGGTCGGCGTGCTCGGCGGCATTACCGGCTGCGACGATTCGTTCGCCTGATCGATGCAGATCATCGTCGGGTCGACATCTGAGGCAACGGCGCTGCTGGCCGCCGGCTGGGTCGCGCGCCGAGTTCGATCGGCGGTACGACTCCGAGGCTCGTGCCGCATTGCGCTCAGCGGAGGCGGCACTCCAGCGCTCATGTTCGACGCGTTGGCGACCATGGAATTGCCCTGGGCCCAGATCCACCTGTATCAGGTCGATGAACGCTGTGCCCCCGACGGTGATCCCGACCGTAATGCCACCCAACTCGCCGAGCACTTGATCCGCCATGTTCGAATCCCGAAGCGGAATATTCACTTGATGCCCGTGACGGCGGCATTGCTGAAGCGTGCGGCAGCGACGTACGCGGCCGACATCGCAGGACGCCCGCTCGACATCGTCCATCTCGGCATCGGCGACGACGGCCACACCGCTTCGTGGCCACCCGGTGATCCGGTCATCGATTACCCGGCCGCAGTTGCCGTCAGTGACCTCTACAACGGACGGGTCCGGATGACCGTGACCCCGAGCGTGGTCAACGCGGCGCGGGCCCGGATGGTGCTCGCCGTCGGCGCGTCCAAGGCAGGTCCCCTTGCTGGTTGGATCTTCCACCGAACCGACCTGCCGATCAGTCGCGTCCGGCGGACCGCGACAACGTTGGTCCTCGATCAGGCCGCCGTCTCGCTCCTGCGCCCGCACTGATCGCTGACCACTCAACACGGTCGCGATCGTGGGGTAGCGTCTCGTCGTGGACATCAGCCTGACTCCGGCGTGGGCCGCCCTTATCGCCCACGCAGCAACCGATCCCGTTGCGCATCTTCGCGAGTTGTTCGCCGACGACGACGCGCGCGCTGCTCGGTTCACGGTCCCCGCCGCCGACTTGAGGGTCGACTTCTCCAAGCAGCGGATAACCGTCGAAACCGTGGAGCTGCTGTTGGCGGTCGCGACTGCTGCAGGGGTCGAGGCTCGACGCGACGCGATGTTCGCGGGTGAGCGAATCAACACCACAGAAGACCGGGCGGTCTTGCACACGGCATTACGGGCACCCCGCGACGCAGTGGTGATGGTCAACGAGGGAGACGGGGAACCACGCAACGTCGTGCCCGATGTGCACGCAACTCTGGACCGGATGGCCGTGTTCGCCGACCGCGTCCGCAATGGTGAGTGGACTGGCCATACCGGTGAGCGAATCCGAACCGTGATCAATATCGGTATCGGCGGCAGTGACCTCGGCCCGGCGATGGCTTACCGGGCACTCCACGCGTTCAAGCATCCGAGCATCCAGTGTCGTTTCGTGTCCAATGTCGACGGTGCCGACATCGACCAGAGCATCGCCGATCTCGACCCGGCAACAACGATGTTCGTCGTGGCGTCGAAGACCTTCACGACGATCGAGACGTTGACGAACGCCGGCACGGCCAGGGATTGGTTGTTGGCTGGCCTCGGGGGCGATCAGGCTGCGGTCGCCAAACACTTCGTGGCAGTCTCGACCAACGCCGAAAAGGTCTCCGGCTTCGGTATCGACACGGACAACATGTTCGGATTCTGGGATTGGGTCGGTGGGCGGTACTCGGTGGATTCGGCGATCGGTCTCTCGCTGATGATTGCGATCGGTGCGGACGGGTTCGGTGAGTTCCTTGCCGGGTTCCGAGCGATCGATGACCACTTCCGGTTCACCCCGTTGGCCCGGAACGTGCCGGTCTTGATGGCCATGATCGGCATCTGGAACAGCAACTTCCTCGGCGCTCAGAGCCACGCTGTTCTACCGTACGCGCACGAGCTGAGCCGGTTCGCGGCCTACCTGCAACAACTCGACATGGAGAGCAACGGCAAATCCGTTCGCCGCGATGGTACGCCGGTCACGATCGACACCGGACCAGTCGTTTGGGGCGAACCGGGCACCAATGGGCAGCACGCGTTCTACCAATTGCTCCATCAGGGCAGTCGATTGGTACCGGTCGACATGATCGGCTTCGCCGACCCCAATCACCCGTACCGCAACCACCACGACTTGCTCATGGCGAACCTGTTCGCACAGACCGAAGCGCTCGCATTCGGCAAGACCACTGCCGAAGCCGAGGCGGAAGGGATGCCGGCTCACCAGGTCGCACATCGGGTGTTCAGCGGCAACCGCCCCAGCACTACCATCCTCGCCCAACGGCTGACCCCTCGACTTCTCGGGGAACTGATCGCGCTCTACGAGCAGAAAGTCTTCGTCCAGGGGTGCATCTGGGATGTCAACAGTTTCGACCAATGGGGGGTCGAACTCGGTAAGGCGCTCGCGAACCGGATCACGCCGGAACTGACCGGACCGGACGACCCCGCCGGATCGACGCACGACGGATCGAAGCACGACAGTTCGACCAGTGCCATGATTGCCTGGTACCGGGCCCAGCGCGGCGTGACCGAGACGCCGTGAAGCGGGTCGCAACCGAGAGGGGAGCCACGATGCGTCGCCCACCACCACAACTGCTGCTCAGTGAGAGCACCCGCGCCGGGCTCGAGTTCGGCGCGATGGGAGCAATGTTGCCGGTTCTGCGCCGCGCACCGAGAGGCGATGGGCATTCCGTCCTTGTTCTGCCCGGATTCATGGCCAGCGACAACTCGACCCGAACCCTTCGCTGGTATCTCCGTGATCTCGGATACCGCACGCACGCCTGGCGGCTGGGCGTCAACGTCGGCCCGACCGACCGCATCCTCGATGGCATGGCGAGACGGGTCGAGTCGCTTGCCGCGGACGCCCGTTCCGAAGGGCAACCGATCAGCGTGATCGGATGGAGCCTCGGTGGTATCTACGCCCGAATCATGGCCCGCCAGTATCCCGACGCGGTCCGTCAGGTGATCACGCTGGGCAGTCCGTTCGCGCTCGATGACCGTGAGTCGTCGAATGCCGGGCCGCTCTACAACGTGCTCTCCACCTTTCACAGCCCGAGGGTCGACTCGATGCGCGCCCCCGAGTCCGGGCGCCCGCCGATGCCCATGCCCACTACCGCGATCTATACCAAGGGAGACGGCATCGTCCCCTGGCAGAGCTGCATGGACGAACCGGGCGACCGGGTCGAGAACGTTCGAGTGATCGGAAGCCATTGCGGACTCGGCCACAATCCGCGGGCCCTGCTCGTGATCGCTGACCGCCTCGCTCAACCCGTCGGCGAGTGGAAGCCCTATTCGACGCGCCACCGAGGTCAGCCGACGGATCGCACCGCTGCAGCACCTTCATCGACGACGTAGGTCTTGTACGCGGTCACGCGTGATTCCGGGTCGGTCACGGCTTCGACGATTCTGTACTCGGCGCTCCAATCTGTCGGCGTGACAGTGTGCAGGGTGTAGCCGCGGTAGGCCAGTTCGACGTCGACGATGTCGGGAAACGACTTGACGAGTTCGGTGACAGCCGGGTCGATCAGGCCGGACGACGAGATCGAGGTGTCGACGAACTCGACGGCAACAGCCTGGCCGATGCCCGGTTCGCCGTCCCGGAGGATCCCGATGCCGGCAAGATGAATGTCGCCGCTCAGCACGATCACGTTGGGAACTTCCGCGTCGGCCAAGTGTCGCAGCACGCGATCGCGATTGGCGGGGTAGCCGTCCCACTGATCGAAGTTCAACACGGCGCCGTTCAGCGTGAGGTTCGACATCACGACTTGCTGGGCGATGACATTCCATGTCGTGCCATGGCTGCCGACGGTGTCGAACAGCCACTGCTCCTGCTCGTCACCGGTCAGGGTACGGTCGTCGTCGAATGTCTCGGGGCACGCCGGGTCGAGACTGAGTGTGATGTCACCGCATGCCTGATCGGTGCGGTACTGGCGGGTGTCGAGAAGCGTGATGCCGACGAGGTCACCCCATTGCGCGTCGCGGTAGATGCGGTACTCGCCGGAGGCCTGAGGCGGGTCGAGGCGGACAGGCTGATGTTCCCACCATGCGGTGTATGCAGCGAGGCGCCGAGCGACGAATGCCGAAGCCTCGGCCGTGTCCTGCGGGATCTCTGCCGCGTAGTTGTTCTCTACCTCGTGGTCGTCCCAGACGATCAACCAGGGGCACGCGTGGTGGGCCGCCTGAAGGTCGAGGTCGGACTTGTACAAGGCGTACCGGTTTCGGTAGCCGTCGAGGTCCATTGGTTCAGGAGTGAGGTGGCTGCGCACGGCAGCGCCTTCCCCGACGGTTGCGGCGCCGCCTTCGTAGATGTAGTCGCCGAGCCAGAGCACGAAGTCGGGTTGCTGCTCGGCGATGTCTCGGTGCGCGGCGTAGAAGCCATCCTGGTAGTTCTGGCAACTTGCGGAGACGAAACGGGCGAGGGACGCGCTGCCTGCCGGGGCGAGCTTCGTCCGCCCGACCGCACTGGTGTACTGGCCGACCCGGAACCGGTAGGTCAACAGTCCATCCGTGGCCCTTGGCGGAGTCACGATCACGTGCACGCTGTGCGCGTGGGCCGCTTCAGCTGTAATGACTCCGGTGGCGACGATTTCCGCGAACGTCTCGTCGGTCCCGAGCTCCCAAGTGACCTCGACATCATCGCTCGGCATGCCACCACCGTCGAGCGGGTCCGGCGCCAGTCTCGTCCAGAGCACGATGCTGGTGCTATCGGGGTCACCCGACGCGACGCCAAGGGTGAACGGATCGCCGGAGAGTTCGATCGGCGCGAGGCTGGTCGTCGTTGCGGGGATCGTTGTCGCCGGGACTGTTGTCTCGGGGATGGTTGACTCGGGGATGGTTGTCTCGGGGATGGCTGTCTCGGGGATGGTTGTCGCCGGGGTCGTGGTCTTGAGGTCGGTCGATCCGGTCGTGTCGTCGTCGCTGCATGCCGCGACCACGACTGCCGCGGAACCGGCGAGGAACATCCTGCGCGAGATGGGTGTCATGTCGTCAGTCTTGCCGTTGGAACCGAGAGCCGACGACAACGACGCTACGGTGATCAACGAATATGGCCGAACCTCTGGAGCGACTCACCAACTTGCTTGCGCTGCTACTCGAGACCAAGCAACCGCTCACGCTGCAACAGATCAGCGGAGAACTGACCGGGCAGTATCCGACCAACGAGGAGGCGCTCCGCGGGGCTTTCGAACGCGACAAAGCCGTGCTCCGCAACGTCGGGGTTCCGATCGACCGACGTGTGCTCGGTGGTGATCAGGCCGGCCAGTCGGCGTACTCGATCGATCGACGCCGTTACGAACTCGCGGACCTTCATCTCGACGACGACGAACGTCACGCACTCCAACTGGCGGTTGCTGCGGTGCGGTCGGATGAATCGTGGGGGCAAGAAGGGTTATGGAAACTCGGTGGCGGCAGCGAACGTCCATCGCGGGCCGTTGCCGCCACAGTCCCGACTTTCGAGTCACTTCCTGTTCTGACCGAAGCGGTGACATCCAGATCGGTCGTGTCGTTTCTCTACCGCAATTCGCAGAGGGTGCTCGCTCCGTATGGGCTCCTGCTTCGAGACGGATACTGGTATGTCATCGGCGTTGACCGAGCCCGAAGTGAGATCCGTACGTTTCGTGTCGATCGAATCATCGGGTCGGTCGAGGTCGGTGAGCCGGGATCGTTCGAGACGCCTGCCGACTTCGACATCAGAGCTGTCTTTCCGGCCGATCCAAAGTTGCTCGGCGAGCCGGAGAACCAGGTCAGAACTGCCATTGTCCGCATCGCGCGATCGCACGCGTCGATAGTCGAGAGCGAAGTCGGTGCTGGTGCCGTGATCGAACGTTGCGCCGACGGTTCGATCGATGTCGAGGTTCCGTGTGTCAACCGCGACGCGTTTCGGTCGTGGGTCCTGGGCCTGGCGGAGCATGCTGTCGTGGTCTGGCCCCCCGAGGTACGAGCAGACCTGGTTCAGTGGCTGACCTCAATCGCAGAGGTCGACCGCTGATGGCGCGTTCTGGACCGCGCCCGACCCACCAGCGATTGAGGCGCCTGCTGATCATGTTGCCGTGGTTGATGCAGCGCGGCGAGGTGGCGGTGGCTGAGATGGCAGAGCGATTCTCCTTGACCGAGGCCGAACTCGTTGCCGACCTCGAGTTGGCATCGATGTGTGGCCTGCCTCCCTTTGTCGACGAACTCATCGATGTGTTCATCGATGAGGGAACGGTCTTTGCGGGGATTCCCCGTGTCTTCACCCGACCGCTGCGTCTGACGGCCCCTGAAGGCTTCGGCTTGCTCGCTGCGGGCCGAGCCGCAATGGCCCTTCCCGGCGCAGATCCTTCGGGTCCCCTCGGCCGCGCGCTCGACAAGCTCGCAGTCGCGCTCGGCGAACCAACTGGCGGCCGAGGGCTCGTGGTCGACCTCGCTCGGCCACCGGTCACCGATCAGATCGCTGCTGCTGCAGAAAGTGGCGAGCGGCTGATGATGACCTATTGGACGCCGTCGCGAGGCGAGTCGTCGGAGCGAACGATCACCCCTCGGGCAGTGTTCGCCAACGGCGGGCACTGGTACACGCTCGCCGATGATCATCGTTCCGGGAGCGAGCGATCGTTTCGATTGGACAGGATCCTCGAGGCGCGGAACACAGGCATTCACGATCCTGTTCGGGACGTGACTCTGCCTGATCCTGACCGATGGTTTGCCGACGATCCCGAGATTGAGCGAATCACTGTGCGAATTCCGACAGCCATCGTGTGGATGATCGAGCGGTACCCCGTCGACCAACTGCTTGATGACGGGGTGATGGGCGATGGGGCTGCAATGTCGCGCGTGGTCATGCCGGTCACCAGCGAGCAATGGGCGCGGCGGCTGCTGCTTCGGCTCGGCCCGAGAATCGAAGTGCTGGCCCCGTCTCGGTGGAGGTTGCTGGCCTCGGAATCGGCGCGTGTGGTGTTGCTCAACTACGAGTCGATTTCATCCGGCGGGTGAGTTCGGTGAGTTGTTCGGTGCTCGTGACGCCGTGCGCGCGCAGGAGATGGGGCAGCACGGCGGCCGTGGTGAGCGCGTCTTCGAGCGCGTCGTGCGGGCGTGCATTCTCGATGCCGTATCGCTTGCTGACGTCTGCGAGCCGGTGAGACATGGTTCGGTCGGGGTCGAGCGTGCGTGACAGGCCGAGGGTGCAGAGTTGCGATTCCAAAACAAGTTGTACGCCGTGTCTCTCTGCGGTCTTGCGCATGAACCCAGCATCGAACTGCACATTGTGGGCTGTAAACACTGCACCATCGATTCGTTGAGCAAACTCGGCCAACACGTCAGCGGCCAGCGGAGCGCGACGCAGGTCGCGGCGACTGAGACCGTGGATCTTGCGGGGTCCGAGGCGAAATGCCCAGCGCCACCGGGGACGGACGAGACTGGCCCAACTCTCGAGCACGGAACCTTCACGGTCGACGACGACCACGGCAACCTGCAGAACCCGGTGGTGGGTGAACGACAACCCGGAGGTTTCGACATCCACGACTGCAAACCTGGCCTCGGCCAAGTTGTGTGCATCGGCTTCAGAGCTCATTCCTCAACCATACGCGAGGGGTCACGCACCGTTCGGAGACGGCAGCCCCCCGGCGTTGTCAGCGCGATTGTGCGTGGGTTGCCGAGCGGATTCGGACTCCGATCGGAGCCGAAACCGTGAAGCCGAGCCGATGTCGCTCTTCCTCTGACTCCCCGGCCCAGAATCCGTATTCGTGGTTCTCCCGTGCGAATTCTCGACACGGTGCAGCGACCACGCATTGAGCACACAACTTGTCTGCCTGAATCTCGCGACGCTCCCGAGCTTCTGGTCGTTCGGCGCGTCGCGGGAAGAACAACGCGGTCCTCCCCTTGCATGCCGCATCGCTCTGCCACGGTTTCACACCTAGATGTACGGCGCCGACGGCAGTTCGGGTGACGTCTGTCGTGGCAATTTCTGGATTGTCGAGTCGATTCCATTCCTGCAGCATTGGATTTAATGCTAATTCATCGAGAAACTGATGGCAAGAGCCGTATCGATACTTTCCTGAGCAATCCGACCGGCCAACCCGACGGGCCAACCCGACGGGCCAGAACAACGGGTCAGAGCAACTCAGCGGCCAGGCTTGCCACTTCGCTGCGCTCGCAGGCCGACAGTGTGATGTGGCCGAAACATGGCTGACCGGCAAATGCCTGGATCAACACTGCAAGGGCGTTGTTTGACTCGCCCATGTAGGGTGCATCGATCTGACTCGTGTCGCCCGTGAAGACGACCTTGGTTCCGTCGCCAATTCGAGTGAGGATGGTCTTCAGCGTCGTCGGCTCGAGGTTCTGGGCTTCGTCGACCACAACGAATTGGCGATGCAGCGACCGTCCACGGAGGAACGTCACGGAATCGAGCGAGAGTTGGCCACGGCTGGTGAGTTCGTCCATCAACGTGCCGGCGTCACGACTGTTGCGCTGATCGGTGAGCGCGACGATCGAGTCGTGAATGGCCGACATCCAGGGATCGAGCTTCTCGTCGAGCCCACCGGGCAGGAACCCGACATCGGCCCGACCCACCGGAACGAGCGGTCGGTAGATGGCGAGCCGCTCGTACGCACGGCGCTCGACGACGTGCTCCTATCCGGCAGCGATCGCGAGCAGTGTCTTACCCGTGCCTGCTCGGCCGTCGAGTGCGACAACGCTGACCTCGGGGTCGAGCAGGAGTTCGAGTGCAAAGCGCTGCTCCTTGGATCGCGGGCGAAGGCCCCATGCCTCTGGAGCACTGTGTCCGAGGATGTGGAACTCGTCGTGACGACGCCGGACGAGCGCCGACTGTGATCCGGAACGCAGGACTGCGAAGCAGTTCTCGTGCAACGAAGACTGCTTCGCAACATCGATCTGCGATGCGCTGATCGTGCCGTCGGCGTAGAGGCGATCGATGTCCTCGTGAGACGCCTCGAGCGTGGCCCAGCCCACGGGCCGAGTGCTCATCGCCCGCCCTGCGGGGTGGTGCTCCTCGGCTGTCACACCGAGGTGTGCTGCTTTGATCCGCAGCGCCGCATCGTTGGAGACCATTCGCGTCGGCGCATGGTTGGACTGACCGAGTGCTGCCCCGATGATGCGGTTGTCGGGCTTGTCGGCGTCGAGGCCGTGCTCGATCAGGAGGTGTTTCTGAATCCCGTTGATCTCGATCTGGAGTGTGCCACTGTGGTCGCTCGACCCGACTGGAACGGGCGAGGCAAGGGAACCTCCGTGGCGAACCCGGAGATCCTCGATGGTCCGCAGCGCAGTGCGGGCGGCTCGGCCGACGTCGTCGGGCCTCCCCTTCAGGCCATCGAGTTCCTCGATCACCGTCAACGGGATCACGACGTCGACATCTCCGAAGCTGGCAATGCAACCAGGGTCTGCAACGAGTACTGACGTGTCGAGCACGAGTCTCGTTCGTCGCTCAGCGAAGGGCACGTCGCCCACCGGCAGGGAC
>JANOEM010000575.1:0-22821 GCA_031413195.1 Actinomycetes bacterium | reverse complement strand
GCACCGGGTACGGCCGCATCATCGAAGCAGTGCAACGGGTAGCCGTTCGTCGAGCCGAGGCGGCGCCCGCATCGGTCCACGGCTCCCGTGAGCCTTCCGGCGGAGCCGCCACATGACGATCACCACCGACGAGCGGACGACCACCGGCAGGCTCGGCGACAGCACCACCCGTCCGGATGGCGTGGCCAAGGTGCAGGGCGGCTTCGCGTTCTCCTCCGATCTCTCGGCCGAGAACTGCCTGTGGGGTGCGACCCTGCGATCACCGCATCCGTCGGCACGAATCGTCAGCATCGATCTCGGGCCCGCGTATCGGATCAGTGGCGTCGAGGCGATCATCACTGCGGCCGATGTGCCGGGGAAGCCGACGTACGGACTGATCACGTCAGACCAACCCGTGTTCGCGAGCGAGTTCGTTCGCTACGTCGGAGAGCCCATTGCTGCGGTCGCCGCCGATCATCCCGAGACGTGCCGCCGGGCTCTCGAAGCGATCGTCGTCGTCTACGAAGTACTCGAGCCGCTGACCGATCCGGAGCGAGCCCTCGACGGCAGCCATCCTCCGATTCATCCCGACGGGAACCTGATCCGCCATCAGCGCATCATCTGCGGCGACGTTGCTGCGACCGGAGAGATCGTGGTCGAGGGTGACTACGAGCTCGGGATGCAGGACCAAGCGTTCCTTGGTCTGGAAGCCGCGTTGGCGCTGCCGGACCCCGGTGGAGCGGGGGTCGAGTTGTACGTCGCGACGCAATGGCTGCATGAAGATCGCAAGCAGATCGCAGCCTGCCTCGGACTGCCGCAGGAGAAGGTCCGGCTGACGTTGGGCGGTGTCGGCGGCGCGTTCGGCGCGCGCGAGGACATCAGCCTGCAGGTCCACACCTGCCTGCTTGCGTTGCGTACCGGCAGACCGGTGCGACTTGCATACAGCCGGCACGAGAGCTTCCTCGGCCATGTGCATCGTCACCCGGCGCGCATCTGGATGCGCCATCACGCCACGGCCGAGGGGCAGATCGTCAAGATCGAGGCGCGGATGGTGTTCGATGGCGGGGCCTACGCCTCGACGTCTTCGGCGGTGCTCATCAATGCCGTCACGCACACCCAGGGCCCGTATCGCTGCCCGAACGCGGTGGTCGACGGCTACGCGGTTCGGACCAACAACCTCCCCTGCGGCGCGATGCGCGGATTCGGCGTCGTACAGGCGTGCTTCGCCCACGAAGGCCAGATGGACAAGCTTGCAGCAGCGTGCGGTGTAGACCCGATCGACATCCGCTTGCTCAACGCAATGCAGACGGGGGACCGGCTGATCACCGGGCAAGTGATCGAGAACGTCGCGCCGGTTGCCCGGGTCATCCGCGAGACTGTGGCGCTGCCGTTGCCGGACGAACCGGTCGGCGGGCACGACGGCGATCCGATGCGGTTGCCGGGTGGTGCCGGTCGAACCGCTGATGCTCGACACATCCGGCGGGGCATCGGCTTCGCCGTGTCGATCAAGAACCTGATGTACAGCGAGGGATTCGACGACTACTCGACCGCCCGCTGCCGGTTGTCCGACGGTGTGGCAACGTTGAGGTTCGCAACAAGCGAGGTCGGGCAGGGTTTCGTCACCATTGCCGGCCAGATCGCCCGGAGCGTGCTCGGCGTAGACCAGGTCCTGCTCGATCCGATCGACACGCGGGTCGGCTCGGCCGGTTCCACATCGGCGTCTCGCCAGACCTGGATGAGTGGGGGAGCGGTCAACGCCGCATGCATCGAGGTTCGCACTCTGATGTTCGAGCACGTCGCAGCGATGCACGGTGTCGATGCGTCGTCGTTGTCGATCGACGGCGCCGAGATCGTCGACCGGACCACGGGCCTGCGCCTGTCGGTCGCCGACGCCACCGCAGGCGTTGCGTTCGACCGCACCGCCGAGTACCGCCACCCGCCGACCGAGGACCTCGACGAGAACGGACAGGGCAACTGCCATACTGCGTTCGCGTTCGTGGGCCATCGCGCGGTCGTTGACGTCGACCCGGAACTCGGTCTGGTCAAGGTGATCCAGGTCGCGACCGCTCAAGATGTCGGCCGAGCGCTCAACCCGCTCAGTGTTCGCGGCCAGATCGAAGGTGGGATCGCGCAGGGTCTGGGTCTCGCAGTGATGGAAGAGATCATCATGGCCGGCGGACATGTGCTCAATCCGAGCTTCACCGACTACCTGCTGCCCACCTTCCTCGACATGCCCGACGTTGTCACAATGCTGATCGAAGAGCCGGATCCGCTCGCACCCCTCGGGGCCAAGGGGGTCGGCGAGCCGCCCACGATCTCGAGTACGCCTGCGATCGTCGCGGCCATCCGCGATGCGATCGGTAAGCCACTGAATCGAGTGCCGGTTCGGCCGACCGACATCATCTTCTGACGCCGGTTTCCCGGGCGATCTCCATCGCGGGTCACGCAATCCAATGGGATAGGTTGGCCTTTGCGGTCCAACCACAACAGGAGCGAACAGCGGTGTCTTCCGAGCGCGAGATCATGTCATGGGAAATCTTCGGCGATGCGTCGAGAGTTCTGGCTCAGATGGTTGCCGACTCCGGGTACGAACCCGACATGATCCTGTCCATCGCCCGCGGTGGCCTGCTCATCGGCGGAGCGCTCGGGTACGCGCTTTCGGTGAAGAACGTCTACACGATGAACGTCGAGTTCTACACCGGGGTCGACGAGCGGCTCGAAGTCCCGCGGATCCTGCCGCCGGCGCCGGACTTCGTCGACGTGTCCGATGCCCGGATCCTGATCGCCGACGACGTCGCCGACACGGGCCACACGCTGCGCAGCGTGTTCGACTTCTGCAACGGCAAGGTTGCCGAGGTGCGCAGCGCAGTGCTGTACGAGAAGTCGCATTCGGTGGTGCAATGTGACTACGTCTGGAAACGGACCGATCAGTGGATCAACTTCCCGTGGAGCGACAAGGAGCCGGTAGCCCGACGCAGTTGGGCCGTCAAAGACGCCTGAGTCACAGCGCTCGATTTCCCACATGCGATGTGGCAAATCGCGCGCAGCCCGCCGAAGCGGCAGTCACTGCGCGCGATTTCCCACATGGCGTGTGGCAAATCGCGCGCAGTCCTCGATTGCGCCGGTCGTCAGCCGTGGTCGCGCAGGACGACCATCGCTGCGTTGCGGCCGCTCGCGCCCCACACCCCGGCGCCGGGAAACGTGGCTGCGCCAGTGATGAACAGCCCCCTGACCGGGGTCTCGTAGCGGGTCAACTCGGGGTTCTTGTTGTGCAGCGCAGCCAACGGGCCGCCGGCGAAGCTGGTCGCATGGCCTTGGGGCAGGTTGAAGTCGGCTTCGTAGTCGACCGGGGTCATCACCCGCCAGTCCTCGATCGAATCGAGGAACCCGGGTTGGACGAGGCCGGCGTAGCCCGTCAGCCAGCGCAGCGGCTCGTCGGTGTCCTGCCAACCGTTCGTGAAGTTGTACGGGGTGTAGATCGCTTCGAGGCTGAGTACGTGTTTGCCCGCCGGGGCCATCGTTGGATCGATAACGGTGGGAACGTTGACCAGCAGACCCGGTCGATCGAGGATCTCGCCGCGTTCCATCAACTTGTAGCCGCGATCCATCTCAGCAATCGTCGGCGAGATCGCTGCGGTGCAGCCGCCGACATCGACCCCGAGCCGGGCGAAGTCGGGCGTCTCGGTCGCCGTCAACCTCGGCACGGTGGTCATCACGGCGTCGATCTTTGACTCGTAGCCCTGGTACTGCGCGATGGTGCGCCAACGCTCGATCAATCGATCGGCAGACGAAGGTGCGTTGCTGAGCCACTCGAGAAAGGTGCGGTGAGGATCGCAGGCGGACACGACGATCGGTGAACGGATATCGGAGCCATCGGCGAGTGACACGCCGATCACGCCAGTGTTGTCACACATGATCGTCGAGACCCGGCTACCCGCTCTGAGAGTTCCGCCGTAGTTGATGAACGCGGCGAGGAGGGCGTCGGGTACCGCTCCACTTCCCCCGACCGGACGGCCGACGTTCGCAACGTGACGCATTGCGTAGGTGAGCGCGCCGAGGCCTGATCTGGCGAGCTCAGGCGAGATGCCCCACACCATCGGGCCGACAGCCAGACCGGGCGCGCGAAGTGCTTCGGTCGTGAAGAACGAGCGCATCACATCGGCTGCGCTGCGCCGGCTCCACCCGAGCAACGTGCTCACACCGTGTAAACGCTTGCCCATGACCTGTCGGGTGAGGCCGGCGACCGTCGGCGGTTCTGCTGCGGCTTCGAGCACCAGCCGAACAGCCGGAAGGGCAGCCTTGAGGTACTGCCGATAACCCTCGACCTCTGCAGGATGGAGCAGTGACAGCGCGTCGATCGTGCGGTCGATGTCATGAAAGATCGGCCAGGGCCTGGGGTCTTCCCACGTCATGTTGAGCTGAGACGGGTCGACGTCGAGGTACCGAAGACCGTGCGACGCGAGGTTCAACTCGCTCATCACCGGCGTCGTCCGGAACGTGAGGTGGTCGCAGTTGCAGATGTTCACGGTGGCACCGGCGAAAGCCTCGCTGCCCGCTGTGCCGCCGACAGCGTTGCGGGCTTCGATCAGCACCGTGCGCAGACCTGCCCTGGCCAGATACGCGGCGGTCACGAGTCCGTTGTGACCTGCCCCAACGACGATTGCATCAACATCAGTGTCAGCCACCCGCCCATTCTGGCCGCGCAGGTAGCGTGTGGCGGTGTCCGTCCCCAGAACTCCGATGACTCCTCGTGCTCGACACCTCGCCGACCTGTCCGGACCCGAGCTGAAGCGGCGGCTGACGGAGCACTCGATTCTCGTGCAGCCGCTCGGAGCAATCGAGCAGCACGGGCCGCACCTACCGTTGAACACGGACCTGATCATCGCCGAGAGTGTCGCCGAGGCGGCCGTCGCACAAGTCGGTGACGAGGTCGATGCGTGGATCCTTCCTCCGCTGGCCTACACGAAGTCGAACGAGCACGCATGGTCGGCGGGAACGATCTGGCTTTCGGCAGGCACTTTGCTGGCGGTGCTGGACGACATCGGCCGATGCGTGGCAACGACACCTGCGAAGCGACTCGTCTTCATGAACGGCCACGGTGGCAACAGCACGTTGGTCGCGACCGCGAACCGTGAGATCAGGCTGAATCACGGGCTGATGACTTTCCTCACCCATCCTGGTGTACCACCGGATCAAGGTGGCACCTCAGAGGCCGGCGAACACGGGATGGGCGTCCACGGGGGCGCCGATGAGACCAGCGTGATGCTGCACCTCGCGCCGCACCTGTGCGACATGACCACCGCCGAGCGCAGGATCCCGCAGGGAATGATCGGCAACCGATACGTCAAGTTCGGCGGTCGGGTCAGTTTCGGGTGGATGTCGAACGATTTCTTCGACGACGGTTACATCGGTGATCCAACGGTCGCGACTGCGCAACGCGGGCGGGAACTGTTCGAAGGTTCGGTAACGGCCTTCGGAGAAGCGCTGCGCGAGATCAGCACCTTCAACTTCGGTAAGGAGTGAGTGTCGTGATGGCTGCAGAGTCTCGTGACGACCACGGCGTGCTACGGATCGACATCGATCGACTCGGCCGTCGTCTCGAACAACTCGGTGAGCTCGGCGCCATCCACGGACCAGGTGGAGAGCGGGGGTGTGCGAGGTTGGCACTAACCGACGAAGATCGCCAAGGGCGAGATCTCGTCGTTGCGTGGATGCGCGATCTCGGCCTGTCGGTGACGATCGACGCGATCGGCAACGTGGTCGCAACCCGACCAGGGACCGATCCGGATGCTGCACCGGTGATGACGGGATCGCACATCGATACGGTCCGTACCGGTGGCCGGTTCGACGGCAATCTCGGCGTGCTCGCCGGTCTCGAAGTGCTGGAGACTCTCGAGCAGCACGGTGTCTCGACCCGCCGGCCGGTTCAGGTCGCGTTCTTCACGAACGAGGAAGGGGCGCGATTTGCCCCTGACATGCTGGGCAGCCTGGTCCACGTCGGTGGGCTTGCCTTGGAGACTGCATTGGATACGCGAGCGGCAGACGATGGCGCCCGGCTTGGCGACGAACTCACCCGTATCGGCTACGCGGGGCCGACACCCTGTCCTGTCGCCGAGTCGCCATTCGCTTTCGTCGAACTACACATCGAGCAAGGGCCCGTGCTCGAGGACAACGATGTCACCATTGGCGTCGTGACGGGCGTGCAGGGCATCTCGTGGACCGAACTCGTCATCACCGGACGGTCTGCGCACGCCGGCACGACACCGATGAGACTTCGTCACGACCCCGTCCTGGTCGCGGCGGAGATCGCCGTCGAGGCACGACGAGTGGCCGCCGACGTCGGTGGCGCGCAGGTGTCGACGGTCGCAAGGTTCGAGGTATTCCCCAACCTCATCAACGTGGTGGCCCAACAGGTCACGACCACGCTCGACGTGCGTAACACCGACGAACAGATCCTCCAGCGAGTCGAAGCACACATGCTCGCCTTCGCGCGTACCGCATGCGATCGTGAGGGATGCGTGCTCGAAACCCGGACCCTTGCCAGGTTCGAGCCCGTCTCGTTCGCCGAGCCGATGATCGAACGAATCGAGCGGATCGCCTGCGATCTCGGTAACTCGACAATGCGGATGCCATCCGGCGCCGGCCACGACGCGCAGATGCTCGCGAGGGTGTGTCCGACTGCGATGATCTTCGTCCCTTCGGTGAACGGGCTTTCGCACAACATCGCCGAATACACACAGCCGGTCGACATCGCTGCCGGGGCGGATGTGCTGCTGCACACACTGCTCGAACTGGCGAACTCTTGAGACGCAGGCGGCGCGAATCCGCGCCGCCTGGGACTCGGCCCCGCCGAAACGAGCGGGCATCCGTGCGCTATGGTGAGCGAAGTTGTGTGCACAAAGGAGTTTGGTCCCCTTGACCGCGTGGATTCTTGCGATTGATTTCGGAACCAGTTACACCGTCGCGGCCTCCAAGATCGGTGAACGATCCCCGGAAGTGATCGAGATCGGTGGCGAGCGCCGTGTGCCGTCTGTGATCATGGTCGATCCGAACGGCACCGTAATCGTTGGCCGGATCGCAGACGACCTCTCGGCGACCCATCCCGAAAGCACATTGCGCGCACTCAAGAACCGCCTCGGCGATCAGGCGCCGGTGGTCCTTGATGGACGTCCGCACCAGGTGGTCAATTTGGTGGCGGCCCTGCTTCGACAGATCTATACCGATTCCGTGAGGCAGCTGGGGGAGCCGCCTTCAGAAGTGAGGCTCACCCACCCCGCGACATGGAACCGGCCCCGGCTCAATCGACTGCTCGAAGCCGCAGCGAAGGCCGAACTGCCGAACCCGGCCCTCGTCCCGGAGCCCGTTGCAGCTGCCCTGTCATTTGCGAGCGAAGTCGGCGTGGCGGTCGGTGCCCACGTCGTGGTCTATGACCTCGGTGGCGGCACGTTCGATACGGCGGTGGTGACCGCCAACGGAGGCGGTTTCAGCATTGTCGGGCGACCGAGCGGCGACCAGAACATCGGCGGCGAACTCTTCGATGAGATCATCGTCAATCACCTCGGTGAGCAACTGCCGCCCGACGCATGGGAAAGCATCCAGGTCGGCGAGGAGCCATTGTGGCAACAGGTCGGTGCAACACTGCGCAACGAAGCACGCAAGGCCAAGGAGACGTTGTCCGGTAACCCCTACGCCGATTTGATCGTTCCTCTTCCGACCGGCCTGCAGCAGATCAGGATCACCCGGGAAGAGTTCGAGGACCTCGTCCGCCCCTATCTTGCCGAGACGGTGACCCTGCTCGACCGTTGCGTCTCCGAAGCCGGGCTGACTGCCGCCGACCTGGCCGGTATCTCCCTCGTCGGTGGATCGAGCCGTTCCCCGATCGTCGAACAGATGGTGAAACAAGCGTTTCCGGACGTCGCCGTGATCCGCCGCGGCGATCCGAAGACGGCCGTTGCCTCCGGTGCGGCTCGTGCGATCAGGTCATCGGTCCAGTCGGCGCCGACCTCAACGGGAAAGATCACCCAGGAGGCCTCTGCGGGTACAGCAGCCCAGTCTGTTCGTCTCGCCCCTCCTGTCTCGCAGCCTCCGGCGGTCCCCAGTTCGCCGACGCCGTCCGTGCCCCCCGCGGTGGTCGTCCCTGTCATCGCCCCCGTCCTCGCCCCTGTTTCGGGTCCGCCTTCGGACCCCGCAACGCCAGTTCCCGCAGTTGCGGGACCCGTGTCTTCACCTCCCGCCGTACCCGTTGCACAGCCCTACGCTGCAGCGGCCGGCCCTGTGCCACCGATCATCTTCAATCCGGTTGTTTCTGCGCCTGCCGCACCTGCGCCCTCAGCAAAGAAGGGACGTAGGCCACTGGTGATCGTTGGGGCGGTCGCCGCCCTTGTCGCCGTCGCGGTCGTAGCCCTCGTCGTGCTGAATGGGGGCAAGACGGCTGCAGCCAGCCAACCGACACGCAAGGAGTTGACTGCGGCGTTGCTTCCGATTCGCGAGGTCCGTGACGTTCTCGGTACCGAATGGAACGCGCAGGATCCTGGCGTCGGTGAACCGTTCTGCGAGCAGTTCACGCTGGAAGAACCCACCCGCCAGCGTGGTTCGTTGTTCAACCACAATGAGACGATCGACGACGTCTTCACCGCCGCGACGTTCGCGCAGG
Source organism: Actinomycetes bacterium (assembly GCA_031413195.1). GTDB lineage: Bacteria > Actinomycetota > Acidimicrobiia > Acidimicrobiales > Ilumatobacteraceae > WLMZ01. The sequence goes on along the minus strand of JANOEM010000575.1, from coordinate 14,189 downwards.
ACATCGCGTCGTACCCGACCAAGACCGGGGCCGAGCGAGCCTTCGACCAGGACCGTGCCATCACTGCCAACTGCGAGACGCAACAGAGCACGTTCGACGGCATCCCGGTCACCTATCAGATCTCGGACGCAACACGCAGCGTCTCCAAGGTCGGCGACGATGTGATCTCGGTCAAGTACGTGGCCACACCCGATGCGGGTGGCGACCCGGTCGTGACGGGTTACGTGATCGTCCGCAAAGTCGGCAGCCTCCTGCTGAGCACGAACTTCGAGGCCTATTACCGAGACCTCACCGATGACGAATTCGACTCGTACCTCGAACTCACCACGAAGGCCTTCGAGCGAGCGGACGAGATGCTGTGACTCACTCGCAACTGTGGTTGCGAGTCGAGGAGTCACGCGGTGCTCCGTTGCTCGTCGGTCTGGTCGATGAGGGCATCATCGGCCGGGACTTTCGCAGCGATGTGGTCATCCACGACGAAGAGGCTTCGCGCGTTCACGCAAGGTTGACCCCTGCCGAGAGCGGCCGCTGGACGATCGTCGACTTGGCTACGACGAACGGCACGTTCGTCAACTCGGCACGAATCGTCGGCCCGGCAGTGGTGGTCGAAGGCGATGTGATTCGGGTCGGTCGCGTGACGTGTACTGTCGTGCAACCGCCGTAAACCCGGACCAGAGGAGACACGTGTGATTGCAGAACAATCCGCAGCAGAGAAGCATTTCCTCGCACTGCTCCTGATCCTCGTGGTGGTCTTGGTTCTTGGTCGACTCGTCGCGATTCTTTTCCGCAGGATCAAGCAGCCGGTTGTCATCGGCGAGATTCTTGTCGGCATCGCGCTCGGACCGAGCCTGCTCGGTGTCATTGCGCCTGATGTGCAGGCGTTCCTGTTCGCAGCCACCGATCTGCCGTTCTTCAAGTTGGTCGCGTCGCTCGGGCTCGTACTGTTCATGTTCATCGTCGGGATGGAAGTCGACCTCGACGTCATCCGGTCTTCCGGAAAGCGAGCCGTTGCGATTTCCCTGACGTCCATCGCGCTTCCGTTCGCACTGGGCTTTGCAGTGCTCGGCACCCTGTTGTACGACGATCACAAGTGCGTCGCCGTCGAACAGGAAGTTGCCGGTGAGGTGAGCACGGAGAAGCCATGCGCACCGGTGTCAGCCGAGGTCGAGGAAAAGATCGCCGATCGCGAGAAAGCGATCGACAAAGCCGAAACCAAGGGCAACGAACCGCCAAAGCCGCTGACCGGGAAGCAGACCGACTTCGTGCCGTTTGCGATGTTCATCGGGGTGTCGATGTGTGGCACAGCCTTTGCGGTGCTCGCGCGCATTCTGAGTGAGCGGAACATGTTCAAGATTCCGCTCGGCCTGTTACTGATTGCGTGCGCGGCGATCGACGACATCGTTGCCTTCACGCTGCTCGCTCTCTCGACCGCGCTCGCGGGTCAGGGCAGCGCGTCCGACGTGCTCGTCATCCTGGTCGAGCTCGCGATTTTCACCACGGTGTTGTTTGCGCTGGTCAGACCGTTACTCGAGCGGCTCGTGTTGAAACCGTACCGGGCCAACGGCAACAAGCTCGGTCCCGATCAGATGTCGATCCTGCTGATCGGGTTACTGCTCTCCGCCTACATCACCAGCCGGATCGGCGTGCACGAATTGATCGGTGCATTCCTGTTCGGCGTCGCAGTTCCGCGTCGGAATGCAGCGAACCTGTTCCATTCCATCGCTGACAGGTTGGAAGGTGTCAGCGTTCAACTGCTTCTGCCGGTGTTCTTCGTGATCGCCGGCCAGGGCGTGAATCTGCAGGGATTGACGACATCTGACATCGGGCCGGTTGTCTTGATCCTGTTGATCGCATGCGTCGGGAAGTTCGTCGGGGGTGCCGGTGCGGCACGTCTGACGGGTGTTCCGAAGCGACAGTCGCTCGCCGTCGGCACGATGATGAACACGCGCGGACTCGCGGAGTTGGTCATTCTCCAAGTCGGTCGTGATGCCGGGGTCATCGACGACAAGATGTACACGATGCTTGTCATCATGGCCATTGTCACGACGGCGATGGCTGGTCCGTTACTGAAGTTCGTCTATCCCGACCGTTGGCTCAATCGCGACATCGCCGATGCCGAGCGCAAACGCACCAGCGCTTCAACCGACCGGGTTGTTGTCATCGTCGATGAGGTGGCTGATGCCCTTCCTCTTGCCGAGGTGGCCGCCGCGTATGGTGGCGGTAGAGCGACGGGCTCGGTGACGCTCGTCCGCTTCACCGACCCCGCCGGCGGGCTGGAGAGCTTCGCCGACGAACTCGGTGAGATGAAGACGCTCCGCGAGACCGTCGAAGCGGCCGGGCTCGGGTGTCAAGTCATCACCAGAGCGTCGCTGGATCGTGGCCGAGACGTCGTGGCCGAGGTCGAGCGGCTTTCTCCTGGTGCCGTGGTCATCGGCCGCGGCGATGCAGACCTGACCGACTCCCTTCGTCACACCGGCAGCGATGTCCTCATCCCTTCCACAACACTGGTCGGGTTTACCTCGGTCCAGGTACCGGCGGGTGGTTCGAATGCCAGTACCGCCGCGCTCGAAATGGGCGTTCGCCTCGCGATGCATGCCGACATACCGATCGTCGTCGAGGGCAGTCTCTCGGGCCGCACGAAGCGCCAGTTACGCACGCTCGGGGTCGAGCAGGTTTCTGTCACGGCCGGCGAACACTCTGCCTCGATCGGGACAGGCGGCGACGGTTCAGACAGCAATTCCGGCAATGGCGACACCATCGACGTCTACCCGGGCGAGCGCGATCGGGTCACACTGGTCGAGTCGCTCGGAGGGTGGGTCGAGAAGGAGCCGATCATCCTCGGCTACGTCTGACGAGCAGCCGCGCTGTCCTCAGCTTTTTGGTCTCAGCCCTTCTGGCGTGCCGACGATTCGAATGTCGCTGTCAGGCGACCGAACGAAACATGCGAACCGGGCATCAGCGGGACGGATTGTTCGGGGGTGAGACGATCCCATTGTTGGCGATCGTTCGACCAGATGAACGTGCCGTTGGTCGAACCATGATCGACGATGTGGACGTCCCAATCGACGGCGCGGATCTCAGCGTGCACACGTGAGATCGTGTTGCCGGGGTCGATCAACGTGACGCCTTGGGCGCGACCCTCGCGCACCTCGGCATCGTCGTCGGGGTCGCGGCCGAAGACAAGGCTGGTGATCAGCGTGTGGTACGTGCCGTCGCTCATCACGAGCACCCCGAGTGGTGGTCGCACGTCTTCGGTGAGGATGAAGCTGGTCTGGTGCATCGCAATGCCGCACACCGCGCAGAACCGAGTTCTCGGGTCGTTGAAGTGGCCGCGGGCGCATACCAGTCCCTTGACATTGACCGGCTGAGGGCCGTTGTTGGCGGCTGCTGCCGGCGCCGGTGCCGGAGCAGGAGCGGGAGCAGGAGCCGCAGCGGGGGCAGGGGCAGGAGCAGGAGCAGGAGCAGGAGCAGGAGCAGGAGCAGGAGCAGGAGCAGGAGCCGCAGCAGGCGCGGGGGCAGCCGCAGCAGGAGCGGGTGCAGGAGCAGGGGTCGCAGCAACGACTGCAGCGGCGGCCGCAGCGACGGGGAGTGGAGTGGCGGCCGGAAGGTCGTCGCCGCCGAGATCGCTCAGGGACACCATTGCGTCGGGCATCGCTGCGGCTGGGTGCGCGGCGGGCTGCGCCACGGCCGCCGCCGGCGGGGCGGCCTCGACCATTGGTTGACTCGGCGCAGCGGGTGCCGGACCCCACGGCAGCGCCGGCTCGGACTTGGCGCGCAGGCTGAACCCGTCGGCAGCGACCACGCCATCCGTGAGGGCGAGCAAAGCGTCGATCGGTGAATCGCCGATGATCAGGTTGAGCGAGATCGCATCGTGGAGGTGGGTTTGGCCGTTACCGATCGGCTGTGAACCGTTCGCCGTGGCGACAACCAGGGGGACCCCACCCTGAACGAGCACGTCGAGGCCGTGATCGCCGATCAACGCTGCGCAGAACGGCCCCAACGAGGTCCCGCCGGCCTGCAGTCGATTCAACTCGTCCATCACTTCGTTCGACGGTCGATCCCCGACGAGGCGGCACCATCCGATCAGGGCCCCTGCCGCTGCTTCGTCGCCTGCTGAGTACACGATCGTGTTGCCGACGCGCACCAGACGACCTCGGCCGGCACCGAGCTGGGGGATGAGTGTGAAGTTCTGCATGTCAGTGTGCCTCCAGGGAATCGATGATTGTCGCGACTTCGAGCGCGGTCGCCGGACGGTGTTCGGGGTTTTCGGAGATGCAGGCGAGAATCAGATCGGCCTCGTCAGCGGTGAGCAACTCTCGCTGCACGTGCGCAGGATGACGAAGGACGGCGCGCACAGCCATCATCGGGTCCGTGCCGTCGAGACCGGGGTGCACATGGTGGCCGGTGAGGGACCAGTGCAGGATCGCACCGAGTGAGTAGATGTCCGATGCGCGACTGGCGCTGTCGCCCATGATCAGTTTCGGGTCGACGAACCCGATCGACGCCATCGGCGCCATCGAGGTGACCGAGCCGGAACCGATCTGGGCCAGGCCGAGGTCGCCGAGACACGCCGAACCGTCACCGCGCAACAAGATGTTTCCGGGCCGGAGATCGCGGTGGGCGATCCCGGCTTCGTGCAGATCGTGAACAGCCCTTGCGGCATCGGCGACTGCGCGAAGCTTGTCGGCCTTGGTCAGTTCCTCCGTTGGGTCCGCAAGCGTGCCGCCACGGCACCACTCCATCGAGTAGAAGAACGATGCCTCGTGTTGCCCGGCGTCGTAGAGCGTGACCAGTTGAGGGCTCTTGACGCGAGCGAACAGCTTCAGTTCTCGGGTGAATCGCCTGAAGCCGGCCTCGTTCGAACCGCTGACGACCTTGATCACCACCTCGTCGGTCAGGCCGAGGCGCGCCGGGGGTGTTGCGAGGTAGAACCGTCCGTGGCCGCCCTCGCTGAAAGGCCGCAGATTGGTGTAGTCGCCCAGCGCGGGAGGTGCGGCGGGGGATGCGGTGTCGTGTTCGGTAGTCATGGCTTAGAAGAAGATCCGTCCGCCGCGGAACCGCCACCTGATGAACAGCACCTTGATCGGACCCAGCACGAATAGCCACATAACCATCCAGGTTGTCACGATGTGCCACCAGTACGTTGCATTGGTCGCCGTGGCGTTGAACTTTGCGCCGATGTCGAGTGCATCGAACACAACCTTGGCGACGATCGATTCCGGGATCACCAGGAACAGGCTGAACATGACCGGCCAATCCTTCTCCCACCGGAACTGCTGGAGGAAGTGGTAGAGCAGTTCCCAGCCGAAGACGGCGAGGACCAGCACGATGCCGAGCACACTGAACGTGGTTTTGTAGGTGTCGAGCAGGGCGCTGCCCGGGATGATGTCACGGTTGTTTGGAAGGAACGGGGTGATGATCAGTGTCCAGGGGATACCGATGAAGAGAATCAACCAGATCCGGGTCTGAATTCTTCCGCTGAGTGTTGGAATCATTGAGTGCTCCGAAGTGAGTCAGAAAGGGCTGTTAAGGATGAGCGGGAGTTGAACGAGTGAGTTGAACGAGTGTTGATGTCTAGATCTGCTTGTGGCGCATCCACTTCCACCATTGACTGATCGATCGGCCGACGCCGATCCGTTTGACGAATCCCTGCGCGGCAAGATCGTCGGTGATGCGCTGGGCCGAGAGTTGCAGACCGAGAAACGTGTCGACACCTGCGAAGTAGCCGCCGTAGGTCGCCGAACCCGAGGCATAGAGCCTGCCGTTACCGCTGCGGGTACCGCGTGCCTCGAAGCTGGGATCCACGTCGAGCCTACCGAGCGGGTTACGACCGGCGCCGGAGTGCTCGAGCAGGTCTGCGTAAATCCGGTGTTCGCGGATGTCGGCCTCGAGACCGGTGCAGTCGAGGATGATCTGGGCCTCGAGCGTGGCAGTGCTGCCGTTGCTCTGCTTGATGGTCGTGATCACGCCGTTCGGACCAGGCCGGACGTCGGTCACCTCACCCTGATAGGTGGTGTACCACCCCTGTTCGCGACCGCGCTTCATCTGGTCGAGCCAGTACTTTCGGTACGGCGTATGGGCGCCGCCCGTGAGTTCGTAGAGGTCCTTGCGGGCCTTGCCTTCGAGTTTGAGCATCTGCTCGATGTGTTGGCCGCCCCACGCGCTCTTCGGCGCGTTGAACCCTTGGAACGCGAAACCATGTGCGCCGCGACGCTTGGCGAAGCCCCACTTGTTGTGACGACCCGAGTAATAGGTGCGGAACAGATGCAGGATCTGGGTCTGTGCGCCCTTCTTCTCGCGGTCGTCCATCAGCCGTTGCAAGACGCGCGACGCAACGATGCCACCACCTCGAACGAGCACGGTGCCGGGCTTGGCGAGCAGGCCTTCGTAGATGTGTTCGTGCGGCTCGTAGGCGTTGACGGTGCGGGCAAGGTCGTTGTACTTGGTTCGGTACTCCTGCAGATCTGGCAGGAACTTGAGGCCCGGGTAGCCGATCGCGAGGTGGACGTACTGACTGCGATAGGCGATCCGACGCGTGGCGCTCGATCCGGGCGGTGGCGTGAGGATCGTGAAGTAACCGCCACCCGCGCGGCGCCGGACCATCCGCACCTGGCCCATCACGAGCATCTCGTTGTAACGGGTGCGGGCCACTTCCTTCTCCAGCCCGGCGAAGACGGTGCCGGCGCGCGGTGTCCAGTAGTCGGCGAGCACCGGTTCGGTCAGCACGTTCCAGATCGGGAACAGCTTCTTTTCCTTGCGTGACTCGCGCAGCGCGTAGCTGGGGAATCCCCACAGGCAATCGGGCATTCCCTGGCTGTCGCTGCGCAGACGCTCGGGCCGCGGGATCTGGCTGACCTTGGTGAGGTATTCGTAGGTCTGCCACGGATGATCGAGATTGCTGAGGATCCGGATCTGCGATGTGTCGGCGCCCGCGATTCGGAGGTAGTCCGAAAGGACGAACGAACCCATTCCACCGCCGCAACTGACGAGCGGCACATCGATCACCGGGATCCCCGCACGGTAGAGCATGTCGTCGGACCAGATGTCGGTGGTGATCAGCTCGTCGTTGAGGTCGCCGGGCACTGGCGCTGGCGGCGCCTCGTCCATCTTCTCGCCCAACACGCTTGCCGGAGTGCTGATGATGTCGTTCGACACGGGGTTCCCTTTCTGAAGTCCTACGACCACATACTCGCGCAATTTTTACACCCCCGACGCGACCGGCTACCCGCTCAGCCGTAGTAGGCGAGTTCGGCGTGCAGTCGGTCCAGAGCCTGCTGCGCGATCAGCATTGCCTTGCGGGCGCTGAACGGGATCCGGCCGGTGTTTTCGAGGACGCGCCATCCCGTGCTTGTTGCCTGGATCGCCTCTTGGAGTGCGACCGCATCGGCATCGTCGGGGAGCCCGAGTCGACGCGCCGGCTCGGGATGGATCAACAGTCGGGCGAGTTCCATCCGGAGCCAACGCGGCAATGCGGCCCGGCCCGACACGATCTCGCGCAGCAGTTCTAGTTCGACCAAGAGCGGGAGTTCCTGCTGGAGAGCGTCGATCCGCTCGAGCAACTCGGTCCGACCGGGGCTACTGGCAGCGTCCTTCATCGCGAGTTGGACGACCCGCAATCCCGATGTCGCCCGAAAGGCGACGCCTCGAACGTCGGAGAGGTTCGTCACGAACGTGTTCAGATGCTGCAACGCCTGCGGGGTTGCGAGGACGACCCCAGGAATCACGGTTTGACCGACAGGACTTGCCAGGATTGCGTCGACGACCGGTTGACCGCCCCCGGATGTGTCGGGGGCGACGAGAGCCTCGACTGCGTACGGACCGTTGGCCGCTGCCTTGAGCAGCGAACCGAGCGCGGTGACCGTTGCCACCGGGTCCGTGTCGGTGGCAGAGAACACCAGCACGACGAGATCTGCTGTCGCGACCGAAGGGTGGTCGACGGCAGGTACGTGGCGGATGAGCATGTCCTCTCGGCGAGCTACCTGAGCGAGGATCGACGTGATCTCGGGAGTGGACGGGCCGACGAAGACAGACGTGAACGGCCGGACCAGACGCTCCGTCGATTCGACGGCAACCGGTTCGTCGTTGATCAGCAGCCGAGAACCCGTGATGAGATCGTTGACCCGGCCGGCAGCACCCGTGAGAGCCATCGCAACGACCGGAGTCGGTGTCGGCGGCGGCGGAAGGACCGTGCTCCCGACCGGTGCGATCACGGTCGAGTTCTTGCCCGACGTGGGTGGCGGAGGGGGACTCAGGAGCACGGGTACAGCACCCGGCAGGAACGGCGAGATCGCATCGGCCAAGGCAAAGCATGAGTCGAACCGGTCGTCCGGGAAGCGCGCCATTCCCTTCGACAATGCATCGCTGAGACCTTTGGGTAGGTCCGGGCGCACCTCGAAGAGTGGCTGCACGTTCGTCTCTGCTCGGCTGCGGCGCACCCCGGACAACGTGTCCGATGAAAAGGCCGGGTGCCCCGCAAGCATCTCGTAGATCACAGCCGCTGTGGCGAAGACGTCGACTCGTCGATCGATGACCGCAGTCGGGCTCGCTTGCTCCGGCGCCATGTACGCAGGTGTGCCGGCGGCAAGGGTGAAGCCGCTCGCGACAGCGAGATCCTTGGCGAGCCCGAAGTCGCCGATCATCACGGCGTCGTCTCCGACGAATCGCCCCGCACGCTGGGCCGCAACACGTTCGTGATTTCGAATCGACCGGAACAAGATGTTGCTCGGCTTGATGTCGCGATGCACAACCCCGAAGTCATGCACGATCGACAGCGCTTCGCAGATCTCGAGACCCAGCCCGAGCGCAACCTGGGTGTCCATCGGTGTGCCCTTGCCTCGCTCCTCGATTCGGTCGTGAAGGGTCGCTCGATCGGCGACGGCCATGACGAAGTAGGGGCGACCATCTGGCAGTTCGTCGACGTCGTAGACACGCACGACGCGGTCGTGGTCGATTCGACGCAGGAGCCTGGCCTCCTCGACGAATCGGCGGCGGATGTCGACGTTGCGCGCCCAGTTGTCTGCGAGGACCTTGATCGCGACGTGGACCTCGAGCAACTCGTCGAATGCCAGCCACACCGTTGCGAAGCTGCCTGCACCCAACGCTCGCTCCGCGAGGTACTTGCCTATTCGATGCGGATTCGCCACTCCGTCATCATGGCATGGCGAGCGCCGTACCCCTCATGTACGTCCGTTGTGTTTCCTGCAGGTAACGCCGGTACACAACGATGGCAGGGCGCCGGCCGAAGCCGACGCCCTGTCATCCATTTTCTGAATTCAGTTACCGAGTTGATCCCGACCGCGGTCGGAGTAGGGGACTCAGAGCCCGATCGACTCGTCGAGGAACTCGTTGGTCACGATGTCCCCGGGGGTCAGTCCGTCCTTCGGCGGGCTGTCCTGTGCTGTGTACACCGGGATGGCCTTGGCGATCAGGTCAGTGACCCGGTCGAGGTCGAACTTGCCGATGACGCCATCGGGGCCGTTCGCGACGAGCCCGTCAGCCTTGATCGTGGTCACGCCGAAGTCAAGCGTGCCTGCGGTGTAGTCCCATCCGAAGTCGGCCCCGAACGTCTTGACGGCATCGAGGATGATCGCGTTGGTGCGGGCCGGGTCGTTGAGGTAGTCGACCGACGCGTGCTGGATGATCGGCACGAGAGCCTTGAAGCAGTCGGCGAACTCGGTGATGTTCTCCGGCTTGGTCACGATCGACTGGGCGTAGTTCAACCATCCGAGATCGTTGATGTACTCGTACTTGACCGGCTTCAACCAGTTCGTGATCTCGTTCTCGTACAGGTACGGCTCAGCCGAGCCGAACCCCTGCTGGGCAGCCTTGCCCTCATCGGCGATGAACAGGTCCGAACCGCCCTGATAGGACCCATCGACCTGCTCCGGCGACAAGATGCCGGTGCTGGTGAAGAAGTCCATGTATGCCGCGCCACCGAAGTAGCGCACGGTGACGCCTTCAGTACCGAGATCCTTGATCCCGGTGACATCGGGGTAGACGGCCGGGTCCCACATGATCATCTGCGGGTTCTTGTTGAAGCCGGAGTGAACAGCCATGGTTGGCTTGGTCACCGAGTTCTGGATCGCTTCGTCCGTGTAGACGAATCCGAGGAAGACGTCGTCGTTTTCGTACATGATGTTGCTCACGCTCGCGAACTGCTGAGCAGAACCACCGGAGCGCACCTGGAGTTGGACGCCGGTCTCGTTGCCGTCCTGGTCGATCAATGGCCCCGTCACGTATGCCTTGCCGGCGTCGATGGTGTAGCCCTCGCCGATCATCTGGTAGACGAAGCCGTGCTCGGCCTCGGGCTGCCAGTCGGTCTGGAGGACGATGGTCTCGGGGCACGCGCCCGCCAGGCTTGCGCCGCCTGGGGCCGTCGTTGTCGCTGACTCTTTGTCGTCGCTGCCACAGGCGGCGAGGACGAGCCCTGCCGAGATGGCAGCGGCGAACAGCGTCTTGCTGCGTCGGTTCTTCATGTGGTTCTCTCCCTTGTTGTTGATTGTTCTCGCTGTAGTGAGTGCTGCGAATCTGCACTCTGGTGGATAAGAATTCAGTCGCCGATCACGCTGAGTACCAGCAGCAACGCCAGGAGCACGAGCATCCCAGAGCCGACGACCTTGGCCACGGCAGGCGCGTACTTGCTGGCGCTGCGATTTTGACCGCCGTCGTACCAATGGCCGATGACCAGCGTGCTGAGCATCCCGAACACCAAAAAGGTGAAGATGCCGAGCAAGCAGGCGATGATGATGCCGCCCCAGAGCGGCGCGTAGTTACCCTTGGTGCGGTACAGGTCCATCACGATGCCGACGCCAGGCTTGCTCCCCGTCCGGAAGAACTGCTCGCCGACGACTGCGCCAATGACAGACAAACCTGCGGAGATCCGGAACCCTGTGAAGATGCTGGGCATCGCGCCCGGCAACTGGAGCCGAAACAGCCTGGTCCGCCGCGACGCCCCACGAAGGGTGAACAGGTCGTGTTGGCCGGGATCGGCAGAGTTGAGCCCGAACAGCGTGTTGGTGACGATCGGGAAGAACGAGATCATGATCACCACGAAGAATCGAGGTGCGAGGCCTCCACCGAAGATCGCATAGATGATCGGGACCACGGCCAGAATCGGGATTGCCTGCAACGCCACCAAGTAGGGGTACATCGCGCTCTCGACCCAGCGGGCCTGACTCATCGCAATCGCGAGGGACATCCCGAGCACGATGGTGATCGCCAATCCTCCGAATGCGGTCACAGCGGTCCACTTCAGGCCTTCGATGTAACGCTCGCGCGCGATCGGACGGATGATGGTGTCGTGGAACACCTGGCTCGGTGTCGGGATCAGCCGGCCGCCGTCTTTGTCGAAGAAGTACCGCAGTCCCCAGTAATGCATCAGGTACCACAACCCGAAGAAGATCACCAACATCACCAATGGAGCAATGATCTGGCTGATCGGGAACTTGGTCTCCCTCGATGGCTTGCCGAGATCGATCGATTGTGACATGACATCCGGGGCAGTCGTTCCGGCATCTGTACCGGCGATGATGGCACTCATGCGTGCGCTCCTCTCAGCTCGTGCGAGATCTTGCCGGAGAGCTCGGCAAACGCCGGCTCGAAGCGCAGTTCGGGGTCGCGCGGATATGCGAACGGCACCGGGAAGTCTGCGACGATCCGGCCCGGCCGAGCACTCATCACGAGCACCCTGGTCGACAGAAAGACTGCCTCGCTGATCGAGTGGGTGATGAACAGGCCGGCGAAACCGTTCAGTTGGAACAACTTGATCACTTCGTCGTTGAGGTACTCGCGGGTGATCTCGTCGACCGCACCGAACGGCTCGTCGAACAGGAATACCTTCGGGTTGAGGACCAGTGAGCGAGCAAGTGAGGCTCGCATCTTCATCCCGCCCGACAGCTGCTTGGGGTACTTCGTCTCGAAGCCGCTCAGCCCCACCAGGCGGATCGCCTCGACCGCCCGCTGCGCGCATTCATCCTTCGGGATGCCTTCAAGCTCAGCCATCAACTGCACGTTGCGCAAGACGTTGCGCCACTGCAACAAGGTCGCGTCCTGGAAGACGTAGCCAAGACTGCTGCGGTCGACCGTGACCGTGCCGCTCGTGGCCGGATTGAGCCCTGATGCAATCCGGAGCAACGTGCTCTTGCCGCAACCGGAGGGTCCGACCACCGTGACGAACTCGCCGGAACGCACGTCGAACGAGGTCTCGCTGAGCGCATGGGTTCCGTCGGGGAACACCATCGACACCCCCGAAAAGCTCAGCGCAACCGGCGCCACGTCGTTGTTGGCGAGTGTGGCGGACATTGACGGAGAAGCTGAGGTCTGATCGGCGGGGCTCATCAGTGCATCACCATCCCACCGGAGACGTTCATGGCCTGTCCCGTGCAGTAGCCGGCGTCGTCGGAGGCGAGGAAGAGCGCCATCTTGGCAACGTCACTCGGCTGGGCGAGTCGGCCGAGCGGTGACTTGGCTGACCACGCCTCGACCATCTCGTCGGTTCGCGTCGCAGCGCCCATCTCGGTCAGGACGTAACCCGGGCAGATGCAGTTGACGGTGATCCCGTGCGGACCGAATTCCATCGCCGAAACCCTGGTGAAGGCAATGACGGCCGCCTTGGAGGCGGCATAGTGGGCTTGATTCGGCGAACCGACCTTGCCGCCCATGCTTGCCATGTTCACGATCGTGCCCCGCCGGGTGCCGAGCAGTTGTTGATCGCACATGACACGAGCGGCGACCTGGGTGGTGACGAACATGGAACGAACGTTGATGTCGAAGGTCTGGTCCCAGTTCTCGATGGTCATCTCAAGGATCGGCGCCATCTTGAGCACCCCAGCGTTGTTGACGAGAACATCGATCCCGCCGAGCACGTCGATGGCTTCGCTGGTTGCGGCCGCGGTCGCAGCCGCGTCGGCGAGATCGACCACGACGGACTCGGCTTCGAGGGACTTGGCCAGTTCTCGGACCGCATCGGCGGCGATGTCGACAAGCACCAGTTCGGCGCCCTCGTCGGCGAACGTGCGTGCCATTTCCGCGCCGATTCCGTGGGCTGCGCCGGTGATCAGAGTGCGGCGGCCGGTGAGCCGCCGTTGGACGGCGCGAGATGTGGTATCGAGGCTCCCCATGACCCCGCCAATACTAGGCGAGTGGTGTGCCCGGGCAGATTCCGCATTGGTTAACAGTTCGTTTCGTGGTTCGGTTTTGCCCCGTCCCGCCATCAGCGGGGGTCCAGTCCGGATACCACCCGTCCGGCGTGGATGACGATTCGACCAGGGGTTGCGAACGCGATCGCCTCTCGGACCGTGGCCGCAGCAACTGCGAGGAGATCGGCTGGCTGTCCGGGCGTGAGATGCGGCGTGCGGCCGGTGATCGCCCTGACCGCATTCACCGACACGGTGTCGAGGGCCGCGTCCGGATCCAGATGCGCTGCCATGATCATCAGGCCGGCGGTTTCCAAGGGATCGGCGCGACCGACGGGATTGAACGGATCCTGGAGGTTGTCCGCTCCGGCACAGACGTTCACCCCGGATTCGCGCAGCGCGCGAACAGCGGTCAGCGCCCTGGGCATCCGGGACTGGTGCTCGCGACCTTGCAGGAACAGATTGGTGTGGGGGAGCGCAACGACGCTGATACCGGCCTCGGCGACCAGCGCCGCAACCTTGCGCTGGCGAACTTCGGTCTGCATGCCCAGGCTCACGCAATGACTCGCTGTCACGCGATGGGGAAATCCGCTGGACTTCGCCCGCCGGGCAAGGTCGACGAGTGCGAATCTGCCTGGATCGAGCGTCTCGTCGGTGTGCAGATCGACGTCTCGCCCGAACTCGGCGGCGATCGAGAGGAACGTCTCGTTCGCCCCGTTCGGGTCGTCCTCGAGATGCGGGCATCCACCGACGACGTCAGCCCCCGCCTCGAGCGCGTCACGCAGCAGGCTTCGACTCGCAGCACCCTGTTGGCCGGTGATCGGCCAACTCACGAGCGCAACGATCTGCAGGTCGCACAGATGCCGAACCCTCTGACGGACCTCGGCGAGGGCCTCGATCGACGCAAGGCCGTTCTCGAGGGTGGTGTCGGCATGGGTGCGGATCAGCGTCGCGCCGTTGGCGACCATCAGCCGAGCCGCCCGCTCGGCCCGCTCGATGGTGTCCTCGATCGTGATCAGGTGGCGGTTCGCCTGCATCGCCAGGATCGCGCCCATC
>JANOEM010000574.1:0-2709 GCA_031413195.1 Actinomycetes bacterium | reverse complement strand
AGCCGGAGCCGCCGCCGCGCTGCTCATTGCGGCAGGCGAAGCCCCCGTCGGTCTCGTCGTGCTTGCGGTCGTGACGCTTGCCTGGGCGGTAGCCGGTTTCGTCATCACCGTTCGCCAGCAGTGCCCAGCAGCATCCATCGTCCAGGCCTTCGCGGTCGCCGCTGCGGTCGGCGCCACTGCATGGAGCCTGAACGCAACTCGTGATCTGTCCGGCACCGCCGCGCTCGTGGCCGACATCGGGCAACGTCTCGCTGTCACCGTCACTCCGGCGCTGATGTTCCACCTCCTGATGACTTTGCCCGACGGCCGTCTCGCACGGGTCGGCCATCGGTCGATCGTCCTCGTCGGCTACGGCGTCGGCGTCGTCACGGGACTTGCCCTGCTCGCCGATCGCGACACCGTGCTCGTCTGGCCTGTCGCGCTGCTGTGGGTCGCGACCCTCACGGCACTTCCGGTCGCACACGCCAACTATCGCGAGGCGGGCGTCGCCGACCAACGACGAATGCAGTGGATCGGGTGGGCCGTCGTCGTCGCCGCCGAGATCACCCTTGTGTCGATCGCCCTCTCGCTGGTGGCCGACTGGCCACATCACGTTGCCGAGATCGCGCTTGCATCCTCGGGCTTGGTGCCCCTCGCCCTCGCTGCCGCAACCGTCCCACGATTGCTGAGTCGGGTCGATCGGCTGCTCACCCACACCGTCGCGCTGGCCGGGCTGACCGCCCTGATCGTCGTTGCCTACGTGCTGGCGCTGGCAGCGTTCGGACGCAAGCCTGACGGGAGCGAGCGGTCGCTGTTGTTGCTGTCGATGCTCGCCGCGGCCGGTGCGGCGCTCGCCTATCAGCCTGTCCTGGCGTGGCTGACGGAACGGGCCAACCGCGTTGTCTACGGCGAGCGGGTCTCACCCGACGAAGCGCTGCGAACGTGGGGTTCGCGCCTCACCCGGGCGATCCCGCTGGACGAGTTGTTGCTCCAATTGGCCGAGACACTGCGCAAGTCGATGCAGTTGAGCAGCGCCCAGATCTGGGCAGGCGGCGACGGCCATTACGAGGTCGCAGCGATGGTTCCCCACCGCCAGATGACGACCTACTCAATCGGCGAGAAGGAACTGCCCGTGGTTGCCCGAGCCGGGGTCTCGGGCGGGACTTGGCTCGACATCTGGCTACCCGGCTTCGTTGCAACTTCGATGACCACGTCCACCCGCGTCGCCCCGATCGCGCACAGCGGCGAACTCCTCGGCCTCATCGTCTGCGAGCGGCCGGCCGACCGCACCGCGTTCACCGAAGAGGACGACCGCGTGCTCACCGAGCTTGCCCGTCAGGTCGGACTGGCGCTCCACAACGTCCAGCTCGACACTGCCCTACAGGCGTCGTTGGATGAACTGCGCGAAACCAACGAAGAGCTCCGAGCCTCGCGGGTCCGAATCGTCGCAGCCGGCGACGCCGAGCGGCGCAAGCTCGAACGCAACCTGCACGACGGCGCACAACAGCACCTGGTGGCGCTCGCAGTCAAACTGCGACTCGCCAAGGACGCGGTGATCGATGACCCCGCCGACGCCGAGAGCATGATCGACGAAATCCGCGGCAACCTCCAAGAGGCGATCACCGAGTTGCGCGCGTTGGCCCATGGAATCTTCCCGCCGCTGCTGATGTCGGGAGGCCTCGCGGAGGCATTGCCTGCCGCAGCTTCCCGTGCGGCGCTGCCTACCGACGCCGACATCGTGGTGTCCCGGCGGTACCTCCAAGAGGTGGAGGCCGCTGTCTACTTCTGCTGCATGGAAGCTCTCCAGAACGCCGGCAAGCACGCCGGGGAACAGGCATCGGCGCACCTGCGGGTCTGGGAGGACGATGTGGCCCTGCATTGGGAGGTAGCCGACGACGGCCCCGGCTTCGATGCGACCGCAACAGGCGAGATGGGCCACGGATTCGTGAACATGCGTGACCGGATGGGCGCCTTCGGCGGAACCGTCGATGTCATCAGCGCCGTCGGAGCCGGAACCACCATCCGCGGCAACGTCCCCCTCGCATAACGGCCCCCTCCCTCCCCCGCTTCGACCCCCCGTCGGAACCAGCCCGTCGGATGATCTCCGTCCCACCAGGCCCCATCGGATGATCTCCGTCCCACCCGGGCGGGACACGAATCATCCATCAGGGTTCGAAGTGGCCCCGTCGGATGATCTCCGTCCCACCCGGGCGGGACGCGAATCATCCATCGGGGCGGGCGGGCGGTGGCTGGGTGGGCGGATGGACTGATGCGGGCGGGTGGTGAAGTCAATCGCTGTGGAGCTCGGCCGACGGGGTGCGCCGGGTCACCCACCGTGCGGCGAGTGCAGCGGTGACGAGCGCAACGACAAGCGCGATGAGCGGAGTGAGCGCTGTCGGTGGCCAGGTGAGAACCGGGCCGGACGGGATGTAGACCCGTCCGGCAACGATCCGCCATACCCACCGGCCGAGCACGATCCCGGTGGGCACACCGATCAGGACGGCTGCAACCGCAATCACGATCCCGGCAGAAAGCCCGACGCCACGGCGTTGCCGTGGGGTCATCCCCAGAGCCGCGAGCACGGCGAGGTCGCGCGAGTGGCGCTGCAGCATGGTGACGAGCGCGTGGACGAGTGAGGCGAGCGCCAGCAGCGCAATCAGCGTGGCCACGAACCACGGAACCGAGCGCAGCCGGGCGAGGTTCTTGAGGTCGGCCGGCGGAACGGCGAGC